>DATDOP010000221.1:0-3400 GCA_035293185.1 Dehalococcoidia bacterium
TTGTTACGCAGACGATACGGCCCGCGTCTTGGGCGGTTATACGTTCCGCACGCACGTTCGCTTACCTTGGGTTTCGGTGGAATCTCGCTACTCAGGAATGCAAGGGAGGTAGCGACATGGTGACGGCATCTGAACTCGAACTCGGTGCGAAGGTGATGACCGCGGACGGCAAGGAAATCGGCACGGTCAGGGAGATCGGCAGCGACCGCTTCAAGGTGGAGCGACGTCTGTTCCCTGACTACTGGCTGGCCAACGAGTACGTCGACGACGTGGCCGGCGGCATCGTGCAGCTGATCGTCACGAAGGAAGGGCTGGGCGCGGCGAAGCTGTGACGAGTGCATAGGGCATAGGGCATAGCGCATGACCCTCGAGGCGCGAACGCCTCGCTGCGCCGGTTAGCGCTGGCGCTCCGTGAATGCGCTGCCGGTGGAGCTTCCTTAGGTATCCCCTGGGCTTCCGCAATCGCTGGGGATTATCGACTCTGAATGCTGGTCAGCCGCGGCCGAGATTGCCGCGCCTCGCGCCGCGATGGCTCACAATGACTGAAACGCTTGTCTGTCCTGCGGATGAACCGTCTTCCACGGTGGGTGGTCGTTAATCCCCTCGCCCTGACCCTCTCCTCGAGGAGAGGGGATCACGGAGGTTAGCTGGAGCCGCCTGAGCCGCCGGCTGCGGCGTCGTCGGCCGTGTGCGCCTTGGTCGGCATGTGCGCGGCGCCGTGGACCGTCGTGACGTAGTCGTACAGCTCGCGCATGCGGTAGCCGATGGCGCCGGCGATGACGAACGCCGCGGCGCCGCCGCTGACCACCGCGAAGGTGGCGCTGGTGATCGCGGCCAGGAAGCCCGACTCCATAGAGCCCAGCTGGTTCGAGGCCTGGATGAACACCTGGTTGACCGAGCTGACCCGGCCGCGCAGCTCGTCCGGGGTGGTCAGCTGGATGATCACGTTGCGCATGACGACGCTGATCTCGTCCGCGGCGCCGATCAGCATGTAGAGCGCGATCGAG
This sequence comes from Dehalococcoidia bacterium, assembly GCA_035293185.1. Classification (GTDB taxonomy): domain Bacteria; phylum Chloroflexota; class Dehalococcoidia; order DSTF01; family WHTK01; genus WHTK01. The sequence goes on from DATDOP010000221.1 coordinate 1,008, forward strand.
AGGTAGAGGTTGCGCGAGATGCCGAACGCCATCGTCAGCAGCCCGAATACGGCGACGGAATAGACCAGGGCGCGGCCGCTGCGATAGATCGGCGGGCGCAGCACAAGCGCGACAGACATGACCACGGCGCCGATCTCCAGCGACGACAGCAGGATCGTGTAGCCGACGGGGCCGGTGTCGAGGATGTCGCGGGCGTAGACGGGCAGCAGCCCCTTGGCGCCGCCAAACAGCACAGCGAACATGTCCAGCGACATCGCGCCGAGCAGCGGCTGGCGCTTGAAGACGTAGTCGATGCCTTCCTTGATCGCGGCGACGCTGACCTCGCGCTTCGGACCGCCCGTGGCCTGCTCATAGCGGAGGAAAAGCAGCGTGCACAGCGCGATCGACAGAAGGATGGTGTAGACGACGTACGACGTGCCGATGTCGACGCCGGCGATGATCGCGCCGCCGATCAGCGGCCCCGTGACCATGCCCAGCGTCTGCAGCGTCGAAGTCACGGTCACGGCGTTGGCGAACGTCTCGGGGCGCACGATGGCGGGCAGGAGGGCGACGCGCGCCGGCCCCTCGAACGACGACGCGAGGCCGATGAGCAGGACGAGCCCGTAGATCAGCTCCGGCGTGACCCAGCCGTTAAGCGTCGAGACCGCGAGGACCACGCCGCAGGCCAGCGGCACGGTCTGCGCGACGAGGATGATGTTGCGCCGGTTGTAGGTGTCGGCGACCGCGCCGCCGATCATGCTCATGCCCAGCGCCGGGAAGAATCGCGCCAGCCCGAGGAAGCCCAGGCTCAGTTCGCTGTTGGTGATCTCGTAGACGTGCCAGGCGAGGACGGCCTGGAGCATGGACTGGCCCGTGCCGGAGAAGACGCGGCTGCTGACGTAGAGCAGGAATCGCGGCTGTCGCAGCGCGATGAGGGGATCGTGCTTGACGGGATGTTGGTCGGAGGGAGACTCGTTCAAGCGGAGTCTCCGCAGGGAGAGAGGCTATCGGGAGGGTGCGGCCGCGCCGCCCGGGTATCCATACGGCGGCTAATTCTAGCAGACGGTACGTTGCCCACGGACGTAGCGGAGGCCTTCAGGCGTCCAATCGACGCTTCGGCTCCTGGACTAACGCGGGTTGGGAGATAACGGCCCGTCTCCTTGGCGACCTGAAGGTCGCCGCTACATGGGCTGCAACATCGCGGTAGGTGGCCAGCATGCTGGCCACCTACCGCCTGCGGGCCGGCTACAACTCCACGTCCATCCAACGGTGCTCGATGTTGGCGTCGAGGAAGATGGGGCCGCGGGCGACGTAGCCGAGCCGCTCGTAGAAGGGCATGGCCTGCAGCTGCGCGGCGAGGGTGATCGACCGGGCGTTGCGGAAGCGCGCGAGGTCGTGAAGGGCGCGCATCACGGCGCGGCCGATGCCCTGACGGCGGTGCTCGGCCAGCACGGCGACGCGGCCGATGTGCGGGCGTCCGTCGGGCTCGGCGAGGAGGAGGCGCCCGGTCGCGACGGGTTGTCCTGCGAGGCGGACGAGGACGTGCAGGCAGGTCGTGACGCCGGCGGGGTCGGCGTCGTGGGCGTCGATCTCCTCGTCTTCGGGGACGTGCTGCTCTTCGATGAAGACGCGGCGGCGCACCTCGAGGGCTTCGCGCATTTGATCGAGGGTGGTGATCAGGATCACCTCGAGGGTCGCCATAACCGGTATAATAGGTGTGTTACGGGGACGACAGGATTCGACAGGGAACGGCGGACCCGGATTGCAAGCCGAGGCGTCACCAACCTCGTTAATCAGGTGGCAAACATAATTGGCGAAAAACAACTCGCCTACGCAGCCTAACTAGCTCGCGTACGTTGACCCTCATCTCACCCCGATGGGTGGGGAGTTCAGCGACGAAATGTCGGGGTGCTGCGCCGCTGACAGCCGGTAAGCGGAGCCTAAGATAACCGGCAGTGCCTGACGCTAGCCTGCCGGAGCGGCGCGCGTCGCGGCGAGATTAAATGCCCGGATAAGCTTGTAGTAGATCCCGGACGTTCTTCTTCTGGACGGGGAGTTCGATTCTCCCCCGTCTCCACCAACTCAACACCTCGACGAGGCGGCCCTCCCCTGCTGCGTCCTGACCGTTATCGCGCTGAGCGAACAAACAAGATTCACACACCATGCACTCCAAGCGTCATTGACAGTTCTGCGCACCGCTGTTAGGTTCCCGCGCAGGCGCAGTGTTCGTTGCCAAACGAACCTGGTCCGTCAACCTCGCGGCCCTTCGAGACGCGACCTTACTCAGCGACGGGAGGGATTCCGATGGCCACGCAGCCTGTTTCCGACTTCCCTGTTCCGACCGACCTCGCGGGATTCTGGGTGTGGGAGAAGCTCCACTGTCCCCGGCCCGTTGCCCCTCTGGAGCAAGACCT
>DATDOP010000222.1:0-3539 GCA_035293185.1 Dehalococcoidia bacterium
TGCTCATCGGCTTCTGGTTCGATCGTCCGGCCGCCGCCGCCGCCGCGAAGAAAGCCTTCCTGGTCACCCGCCTCGGCGACCTCGGCTTCCTCGGCGCGATCATCCTGATTTACGTCCACTCCGGCACCTTCGACATCGCCGAGATTCAGGAGCTGGCGCTCACCGGCGCCATCGGCAGCGCCACGTTGACCTGGTTCGCGCTGGGCATCTTCGCCGGCGCCGCCGGCAAGAGCGCCCAGGTGCCCTTCCAGGTGTGGTTGCCCGACGCCATGGAAGGTCCTACCCCGGTCAGCGCCCTCGTCCACTCCGCCACGATGGTCGCCGCCGGCGTCTACCTCGTCGCGCGCATGTTCCCCGTCTTCCACGAGTCGTCCGACGCCCTGCAAGTCGTCGGCGCCATCGGCGGCATAACCGCGATCAGCGCCGCGCTGCTCGGCCTCGTCATGACCGACATCAAGCGCGTCCTCGCCTACTCCACGATCAGCCAGCTCGGCTACATGATGCTGGCCCTGGGCATCGGCGCCTACGTGGCCGCTATCTTCCACCTCTTCACGCACGCGTTCTTCAAGGCGCTGCTCTTCCTCGGCTCCGGCTCCGTGAACCACGCCACCAACACCTTCGACATGCGCCTCATGGGCGGCCTGCGCAAGCAGATGCCCATCACCTTCGCCACCTTCGTCATCGGCGCGCTCAGCCTCTCCGGCGTCTTCCCGCTCGCCGGCTTCTGGTCCAAGGACGAGATCCTCGGCGGCGCCTGGCAACACGAGAAGTACCTCTTCTGGATCGCCCTCGTTACCGCCGGCCTCACCGCCTTCTACATGTTCCGCGCCATCTTCCTCACCTTCATGGGCGAGTACCGCGGCGGCGGCCCCGCGGACGCCACCGTCAGCCACGCCCGCGACGAGGAGCACGCCGCCACCACGCATCACGAGGCCGAGCCCCACGAATCGCCGCCGGTGATGACCTACCCGTTGATCGCGCTCGCCGTCATGGCGGTTGTCGCCGGGTTCTTCAACCTGCCCTGGAAGTTCCTCGGCCTCGATCACGAGGTCGAGCATCTCCTGATCGGCGCGCTGCCCGGCCCTGAGCTGGTCGAAGAAGGCAAGTTCATGCTCGGCATCGCCGCCGCGTCCACGGCGGTAGCCCTCGCCGGCATCGGCTTCGCCTACGTCGTCTACGGCGCGAAGGTCATCCCGGCGTCGTTGCTGGCGCGCATCTTCCGTCCCATCCACGTCCTGCTCGAGAACAAGTACTACGCCGACGTCCTCTACGAGCGCCTGATCGTCGGCGTGCTCTTCTACCAGGTCCTCGGCGGCTTCGCGTCTGCCTTCGACCGCATCATCGTCGATGGCGCGGTGAACAGCGTCGGCCGCGGCGCCAGGCAGGGTGCGACGGTCCTGCGTTACGTGCAGAGCGGTCAGTTTCAGACCTACGGCGCGGTCGCGTTCAGCGGCCTCGTCTTTATGGTCATCGTCGTGCTGGTGTTGAGCCCGCTATGAGGAGGATAAGTTGCTCTCGCTGCTGATCTTCCTGCCCATCGCCGGCGCCGCGTCTCTCTTCCTGATGCCGCGCGACCTGGAGAAGAACGCGAAGTACGTCGCCGCGTTGTTCGCGGCCGCTAACCTGGCGCTGTCTCTCGCCATGTACGTCGGCTTCGACAGCGTCGACAGCGCCCTGCAGTACACCGAGCGCGTCGAGTGGATCGACACCGCCAGCTTCACTACGCAGTACTTCGTCGGCGTCGACGGCCTCAGCGCCACGATGATGCTGCTCACCGGCTTCCTGTTCACGGTCGCGGCGCTGATCTCCTGGAACATCGAGCTGCGCCCCCGCGAGTACTTCGCCTGGCTGCTCGTGCTCGAGACCGCCGTCATGGGCGTTTTCGCCGCGCAGGACCTCATCCTCTTCTTCCTGTTCTGGGAGCTGGAGCTCGTCCCGATGTTCCTGCTCATCTCGATCTGGGGGACGGGCCGCAAAGAGTACTCCGCGATGAAGTTCGTCCTCTACACGCTGTCCGGCTCGGCGTTGATGCTCGTCGGCTTCCTCGTCATCGGCTTCGCGTCGGGCACCTTCGACATGGAGTTGCTCGCGCGCGGCGAAGTCGCGGACACAGCCATCTCCCTCAACGTCGTCTTCTTCCTCATCCTCGCCGCCTTCGCGATCAAGCTGCCCGTGATCCCGCTGCACACCTGGCTGCCCGACGCCCACACCGACGCCCCGACCGCCGTCAGCGTGATCCTCGCCGGCGTCCTGCTCAAGATGGGCGGCTACGGCCTGATTCGCATCCTCGTCGGCATCCTTCCCGCTCAGTTCGACAAGTACGACGTCTACCTCGCCGTGCTCGCCGCCGCCAGCGTGGTCTACGGCGCCGTCCTCACCATGCGCCAGACCGACCTCAAGCGCCTGATCGCCTACTCCAGCGTCAGCCACATGGGCTACGTGCTGCTCGGCGTCGCCGCCCTCGGCGAGGTCGGCCTGACCGGCGCGTCGCTGCAGATGTTCACCCACGGTACGATCACGGCCCTGCTCTTCGTCATGGTCGGCCTCGTCTACGACCGCGCCCACACCCGCCAGATCTCAGACCTCTCCGGGCTCGCGCACATCATGCCCATCGCCGCCACGGTCTTCGTCATCGCCGGCCTCGCCTCCCTGGGCCTGCCGACGATGTCCGGCTTCGTCGCCGAGCTGCTGGTCTTCCTCGGCAGCGCCGATCGCTTCGAGATCCCCACGGCGTTCGCGGTCGGCGGCATCTTGCTCTCGGCGGGCTACATCCTCTGGACGGTGCAGCGCGTCTTCTTCGGGCCACGCAACCCGCGCTGGGACCACCTCGAAGACACGACCCACTGGTGGGAGCAGGTCAGCATGGCGGCCCTCGTCGGCGTGATCATCGGCGTCGGCGTCTATCCCGCGACCATCGTCGACATCCTCGAGAGCGGCGTGCGGCGCACCCTGGGGTTCGGTTAAGCGATGCTGGACGATCTCGACCGCATCGGACCCGTGCTGGCGATGGCCGGCGTCGCGGCGCTGCTGCTGATCTGGGACTTCCTGCCCGAAGGCCGGCCCCTGCCCGCCGCGCGCGGCAAGGCGCTGATGATCTTCGCGCTCGCCGGTCCCGCGCTCTCCGCCGCCTGGGCGTTCTCGCTGCTCACCCGCGACCAGCACATAGCCTCAGTCGCGAGCAGCAGCTCGACCGAACACCTCCTCGGCGGCACGGGAGCCTTCTCCTTCGCCAACTCCGTCGTCCTCGACGACTTCAGCCTGTTCTTCTGGTTCCTCTTCGCCGGCATTGCCGCTGCCATCATCCTCGCCTCCGAAGAGCACGCGAAGAGCTTCGGCGACAACGAGGGCGAGTTCTACGCCCTGCTGCTCTTCGCCAGCGCCGCGATGATCCTCCTCGCCGCCAGCCGCGACCTGATCCTGATCTTCGTCGCCCTGGAGCTGACCAGCATCTCGCAGTACATCCTCGCCTCGCTGCAGCGCGACGAGCGCTCCACCGAGGCCGGCGTGAAGTACCTGCTCATGGGCGCCGTCTCCTCCGC
>DATDOP010000223.1:0-2669 GCA_035293185.1 Dehalococcoidia bacterium
CGAACCACATCACGTACGTCTCGCCGTACAGCCGCGTGTTCTCGACAACCCGGATGAACCCGATCTTCATGAGAGGCAAACAGGCAAGGTAGCAAATGGGCAACGGAACAAAGGCACGGAGACCGCAGACCCTGCAATCGCCCCGGCTGCGAAGCTGCGGGATTCATCCTGCAGAGTCCGTCTCAACACAAACGCCTCAGCCGCCGGGTCGTTTGCCCCTTTGCCTGTTTGCCTCTCTGCCATCACGGCGCCCGCCGGTACTCACCAATCGGCAGCACGTTGAACGCCTGCGTCCCCGCCAGCAGCGCGTCCGTAGCCGCCCGCGCCGTGTCGATCGACGTGAAGCAGGGGATGCGGCGCTCCGTCGCGGCCCGTCTGATCTGAAACCCGTCCTGCAGCGTGCTGCGTCCGCCCTCCGGCGTGTTGATCACGCAATCGACCTCGCCCGACTCGATCACGTCCAGCACGTTGGGGTGGCCGCCGTCCAGCCGCTTCGCCACGGACTCCACCGGCAAACCCAGCGCCCGGATCACTTCCGCGGTGCCCTCCGTCGCGTACAGACGGTAGCCCGCTTCGTGCAGTCGCCGGATCACCGGGATCGCGTCCGGCTTAGTGCGGTCCGAAATCGACAGCAGCGCCCCACCCTTGGGCGGCAGCGCCATGTCCGCCGCGATCACGGCCTTGGCCAGCGCCGCCGGGAACGTCCTGTCGATGCCCATGACCTCGCCCGTCGACTTCATCTCCGGCCCCAGGTACGTGTCCACGCCGATCAGCTTCGACATCGAAAACACCGGCGCCTTCACCGCCACCAGCGGTTGCGCCGGCCAGAGGCCGCCGGCGTAGCCCTGCTCTTTCAGCGGCCGCCCCAGCGCGCAGTTCACCGCCAGGCGCACCATCGGCACACCCGTAACCTTGGAGATGAACGGTACCGTGCGGCTAGAGCGCGGATTCACCTCCAGCACGTAGATCTCGGACTCGCCGTCCGTGTTCATGATCACGTACTGGATGTTCATCAGCCCGCGCACGTCCAGCGCCAGCCCGATGCGTGTCGTGTACTCGACAATCGTGTCGATCTCGAACTGCGACAGGTTCAGCGGCGGATACACCGCCATGGAGTCGCCGGAGTGCACGCCCGCGCGCTCGATGTGCTCCATGATCCCCGGGATCAGCACGTCCGTACCGTCACAGACCGCGTCGACCTCGACCTCTTTACCCGCCAGGTACTTGTCGATCAGCACCGGCTTGCCTTCCGAAAGGTCCCTCGCGGCGCCGAAGAAGCGCAGCAGCTCCGTCGCGTTCTGCACGATCTCCATCGCCCGCCCGCCCAGCACGTAGCTCGGCCGCACCAGCACCGGGTAGCCGATCTCCTGCGCCGTGTTCAGCGCCTCCTCGATCGTGTGGATGCCCGCGCCCGGCGGCTGCGGCACGCCGATGCGGCTGAGGAAGTCCTCGAAGCGCCGGCGGTTCTCCGCCAGGTCAATTGTCTCGTAGCTGGAGCCCACGATGTCGCGCGCCGTGCGGTACAGCGGCTCTGACAGGTTGATCGCCGTCTGCCCGCCGAACTGAACGATCGTGCCCGGCGCCACGTTGTCGATCTCCTCGTTGTGCAGGATCTCGCGGATCGATTCCTCGTCGAGTGGTTCAAAGTACAGCCGGTCTGACGTGTCGAAGTCCGTCGACACCGTCTCCGGGTTCGAGTTGGCGATTAGCGCCCGGTAGCCCGCCTCCTGCAGCGCCCACACCGCGTGTACGGAGGCGTAGTCGAACTCGATCCCCTGCCCGATGCGTATCGGCCCGGAGCCGATTACCAGCACCTTGTCGCCCTCGAGCGGCAACGCCTCGTTCTCTTCCTCGTAAGTGCTGTAGAAGTACGGCGTCACCGCCTCGAACTCCGCGGCGCACGTATCGACCATCTTGTAGACGGGTCGTATCTCCCAGTCTTTGCGCAGATCGCGCACCTGCTCCGGCAGCAGGTCGGCCAGCGTCGCGATCTGCACGTCGGAGAAACCCAGCCGCTTCGAGTCTTTCAGCAGCTCCGGCGTCATCGGCTCGCCCAGCAGGCGCTTCTCCATGCGGATGATGTTCTGCAGGCGCTCCAGGAACCACGGGTCGACGCCGCTTCTCGCCGCCACGTCTAAGGTGTCCGTCCCGCTGCGCAGCGCCGACATGATCGTCCATAGGCGCTCGTCGGTCGCCTCCATGGGGCGCTCGCCGGCCTCCGGCCAGTTGCGGTCCTCCCACAACAACGACCGCCCGCCGATCTCCAGGCTGCGCACCGCCTTCTGCAGCGCCGCCTCGAAGCCCCGGTCGATCGCCATCACCTCGCCCGTCGCCTTCATCTGCGTGCCGATCAGCCGGTCACCGAAGGGGAACTTGTCGAAGGGCCAACGCGGGATCTTCACCACGCAGTAGTCCAGCGCCGGCTCGAACGCAGCCGTCGTGCGCTGCGTCACCGCGTTCGGGATCTCGTCCAGCCGCTTACCGACCGCGATCTTCGCCGCGACACGCGCGATCGGGTAGCCCGTCGCCTTGCTGGCCAGCGCTGAGCTGCGCGACACGCGCGGGTTGACCTCGATCACGTAGTACGGCGGCAGCTCCATGCGGTCGCGCGGCGCCGCCGGCGTGCCGTCCGGCCACGCCCACGGCACAACGTCCGGACGCGGCGCCAG
>DATDOP010000224.1:0-3654 GCA_035293185.1 Dehalococcoidia bacterium
GCATTGCCACGCTGGGCGCCTGCTGAGGCGACCGCCCGGAGGGCCGCCTCAATGGTGCCGCCGGTGCTGATCATGTCATCGACGACAACCGCCACCTTGCCGTGCACATCGCCGGAGACGCGGCTGACGCTCACCGCTTCCGGGCCGGTCCGCGTCTTGTGGACGATGGCGACCGGCAGATCAAGCAGGCGACCGTAAGTCTCCGCCAGCTTCGCGGCACCGAGGTCGGGCGCGACGATGATGCCGTCTGAGGGCCGAAACGGCCGGATGGCATCGGCAAGAGCAGGCACTGCAGTCAGGCGCTCGATGGGAATGGTGAAGAAGCCTTCGATGGCCTGAGTGTGCGGGTCGAGCATGATCACGCGTTGCACGCCCGCTGTGACGATGAGATCCGCGACGAGCCGTGCTGCAACCGACTCGAGGCCGGTGGCCCGGCGGTCCTGACGCGCATAACCGAAATAGGGAATGACGGCTGTGATCCGGGCCGCGCCAGCGCGACGGCAGGCGTCGGCCAGGGCCAGCAGCTCGAAGAGGTGCTGATCGGGTGGTGGACTCGTCGGTTGTAGAAGTACGACCTCGCGACCCTGGGGGTTCTGCAGCAGCTCAACGTGGAGTTCGCCGTCGGGGAAGCGCTCCACCGTGGCGGGCGCAAGGCTCGTGCCCAGGGCAAGGACGACATCCTGAGCCAACGGCAGATTGGCGCTGCCGGCGAAGAACAGCGGAGGAGTCTGTGTCATAGCTGAGCCGCCGGTCAGGCGGGCGCGGCCTTGCTCGTCACGGGGGCCTGCAGAAGATGCTGCACGAACCAACCCACGGTCAGGCGCAGCGCCTGCTCCAGCGTGCCGGGTTCTTCGAAGAGGTGAGAAGCGCCTTGCACGACGGAGAGCGTCAGCTGTGGGCAGGGAGTCGCCCCCCATTCGACGTCGGATCGCAGTGGGTCCAGCGACCCAATCAGGACCAGGGACGGGACATCAATCCTGCGAAAATCCTCAGGTTCAACTGGGGGTGCACGCAGCACCATTGTGCGGGGCTTCACGTGGCCCTCGATCAGCGCTTTCACGGCGATCGTGGCACCCAGGCTCGAACCGGCGATGCCGATGGCGTCGTTCTTCACCTGCGGGGCAACGGTCGCCCAGGCAAACGCTGCCTGCAGGTCAGCCACGTATGCCCCCAAACCGTCGTGAGGGTCCGGCAAGGACTCGCCGTGCCCGCTGAGGTCGAAGAGCAAAGTGGCGATGCCTGAGTCGACGATGTGCGCCGCAATCGTCACGTTGCGCGGCGAGTCTTTGCCGCTGCCGAGCCCGTGCACGAAGATCACTAACGGAAACGGACCCGCACCCGCAGGCGTCGTCAGGATGCCTGCCAGGTTGATCTGGTTGCGCTTGATGGTCACGTGAGTGGAGTCGGGCGCCGGCGGCGGTGCCGCGTAGGCGTTGAGCAGGGCGCGGACGTCTTGATCGCTGACCTGGTCGAAGTTGTCGTAGTACTGGCCGACCGCCCAGAACCCGGGGTCGGATTCGAGACAGACGACTTCGTCTGCCTCCTTGCCGAGCAGTTCGATCATCTCTGGCGGCCCGACGGGCACGGCGATCACAACTCGTTTGGCGCCCTCCGCCTTCGTCGCGCGGATGGCGGCGATGGCTGTGGCGCCAGTGGCGACGCCGTCGTCGACAACGATCACGGTGCGGTCTTTCAGGCCGGGCCGGCGGTGGCCGTCGAAGAGCTCTTCGCGACGCTGCGCCTCCAGGACTTGCCGCAGCTTTTCGGCATCGATGTAGGCCTGGCTCGCGCCGACGGCCCTTGCGACACCCTCGTTGATGTAGGTGATGCCAGAAGCAGTCGTGGCGCCGATGGCGAGCTCTGGGTTACCCGGCGCGCCGAGCTTGCGCGCGACCACGACGGCGAGGATGCCGCCCACGGCGCGCGCCACCTCCGTGGCGACGGGGAGGCCGCCTCTGGGAATGCCCAGCACGACGGCGTCGACGTAGCCTTTCTGCTTAAGAACAGCCGCGAGTTGCTCGCCGGCGTCTTTGCGGTCTCGGAAGTACATGTTTCACCCCGCCGCCTTTGTTTGAGCTCAGCATTAGCCGTTGAGCCGAAGGAGCGTAGGGCCGGGTGGCTCTCTCCTGGCGGACATTCGTCCCTTTCGTGGTAGACGGCCATTAGGCCCGGAAGTTTGGCCAAAGGACTCTCACACAGAAACTCCGAGAGCGACTAATCTGGCGGCGTGGACTGGGAGCCGATTCGCAAACAGACGACCGGCTGGGCTGTGACGCCAAACCTCGTGTCTTACGAGGAGGCCTGCGCTTCGTTCTCGTGGGAGCAGGCAGAAACGGAACTTAGCGGTTTGCCGGGCGGCAAGGGCCTTAACATCGCTTATGAGGCCATCGACCTGCATGCCGCCGGCGACAGGCGCGATCACGTAGCCCTGCGCTGGATCTCGAGGTCGGACGAGGTCCACGACTTCACTTATGGCGAGATGCGCAGCCTGACCAACCGTTTTGCGAACCTGCTGCGAGGTCTTGGTGTCGTAAAGGGCGACAGAGTATTCGTGCTGGCGGGCCGCATCCCGGAACTGTACGTCGCGGCCCTGGGTACCCTGAAAAACGGCAGCGTCTTCTGCCCGTTGTTCTCAGCCTTTGGCCCGGAGCCGATCTGTGCACGCATGACGATCGGCGGTGCGAAAGTGCTCGTGACTACCGAATCGCTCTACGCGCGCAAGGTCGCGGGCCTGCGGGACCGACTGCCGGAGCTGCAGCACGTCATCCTGGTGGGCGATGCGCATGAGGCAACGTCGGTGGAGGGCGCCGTCGATTACCTATCCTTGATGGAGCAGGCGAGCGAGGAGTATGAGATCGAAGCGACGCGGCCGGAGGACGTCGCGCTGTTGCACTTCACCAGCGGGACCACGGGCACACCGAAGGGCGCTGTTCATGTTCACCAGGCCGTGGTTGCGCATCACATTACCGGCAAGCTGGCGCTGGACCTGCATCCCGAGGACATCTTCTGGTGCACCGCGGACCCCGGCTGGGTGACAGGCACCTCGTACGGGATCATCGCGCCGTTCACAAACGGCGTGACCAACGTGATCGACGAGGGTGACTTCGACGTCGAGCGCTGGTACGGGATCCTGGAGAGCCAGCGTGTCTCCGTTTGGTATACGGCCCCCACGGCGATTCGCATGATGATGAAAGCAGGCAGCGAAATCGCCCGGCAGCGCGCTTATCCGGCGCTGCGCTTTCTGGCCAGCGTCGGCGAGCCGCTCAACCCGGAGGCGGTGGTCTGGGGACGTGAGGCCTTTGGGATGCCCTTTCACGACAACTGGTGGCAGACGGAGACCGGCGGCATCATGATCGCCAACTACGCCGCGATGGACATACGCCCCGGCTCGATGGGACGGCCGCTGCCCGGCGTTGAGGCTGCGATCGTGGAGAGGACAGAGGGTGGGAGCGTAGTCGAGATCACGCAACCGAATCAGCAAGGCGAACTGGCGCTTCGGCCGGGCTGGCCTTCGATGTTCCGCGCCTACTGGCACGAGCCGCAGCGGTACGAGAAGTGTTTCGCGGGCGGCTTCTATCTTACGGGTGACCTGGCGCGCCGCGACGAGGACGGTTACTACTGGTTCGTGGGCCGCGCGGACGACGTGATCAAGAG
>DATDOP010000225.1:0-2897 GCA_035293185.1 Dehalococcoidia bacterium
CCAGGCCGACTTCATGGGCGTCAAACCCACCGGCAAACGCATCACCGCCGAAGGCATCTCCATCCTGATGATCAAAGACGGCAAGGTTACAGAATCCCGCGGCGTCGTAGACATGCAGGGCATCCTGCAGCAGCTTGGGGCGACGGCGTAAGGCGCTGGGGCAGGCTTCACTCCCCTCCCGTCGCCACCGACCAGAGCAGCCGCACTTCACGCCCAGCGACCACGACGCCGACCTTCATGAGGATCACATTGAGATTAACCCGGCGATCTTGCGTACACGATGACTGAGTCCTAGCGCCGCTAACCCTCTTAGGGGGTTCACTCTCAGCGTTTAAGGCTCATCCAGGGCGAGGAGGCCACCGTCTCCGGTCTTGGGCGGAGTAACGGCACCGGCTGCCGTGCATGCCATGAATGCAGCCGTCTGGGGGTCGGACCGATCGAATCTGACGGGGAAGGACGTGATTTTGTCGTTCTTTACCTCAACATCGAACCCAGCAACAAGCCGTTCCTGGCCGCAAGCCCGGACGTTGTCCGCCCTGACTTCTGCCCTGCCTGAGCCCTTGCCACTGCTCTCCTGCAGACTGGTAATCGTGAAAAGGACGTGAATGCCGGCTCGGCGCTCCATCTCCCTTTGGATCGCCGGCTTGCCGGCACACGGTGAGGCCGCACAGAGACCAACGTTGGAAACCACGGCATCGTCACTAAACGTGGCCATCACAGCGGCGATATCACCCCGATTGAGGGCGTCGACGTGCTGCTGGACGAGAACTCTAAAGTCAACAGCTGCCTGCGAGTGGCTGGCTGCCGAAAACGTCGCGATCGCCGCTAGTGCCACCATTGCACCAAGAATAGGCCGCAAGAACATCAATTTCCTTCCTTTCGATGAACGCAGAGGCAACAGCCTTCGCTTGTCTTCTCGATTGTCAAGAGTCATCGTGTGCAAAAGCGTTTGCGCGTGGAGCAAGGAATGCTTTGTCTGCTCGGCCCGCCTGCATTTGGCGTGAACGGTGGGCTTCATCCCCTGAAGCTGCGGCCCAAGCCGATGGCGCTTCTCGTGCGGCTTTGTTTGACGGAAGGACCGGTTGAGCGGAGGGCCCTTGCTCAGCTTCTCTTTGGTGAGGCAGCGGACCCCATGGCCGCTCTTCGCTGGCAGCTCGCTTACTTGCGTCGCGTGCTGCCTGCCGGGCTCGCCGCAGCACTCCAGATCCAGAGGACCACGGTTAGCTTCGATTTCACCAGTGATGTTCAAGTCTTCGTTGAGGCTGCCCTGCAGATTTCGCAAAGACCCTCGGGAGATGCAGTCCCGGTTCTCAGCCTCTATCGGGGTGACCTTTGCGAGGGCCTCACGGTGAATGCATCTCTGGAGTTCGACACCTGGCTGTACGTTCAGCAGGATGAAGCGCGGCGGCGTTTCCGCCAGGCGGTGCTCAGTTTCGCGCATTGGACGCGTAACACTGGCACGAGCGGCCAGGCTGTAGACTTCCTGGCCCGTCTCCTCGACGTCGATCCTTATTGTGAGGACGCTCACGTGGCCCTGATCGAAGCGTGTGAGGCGGCCGGACGGCCGCGGGCGGCGAAAGCAGCATTCACGAGATACCAGCGGATCTTGCGTGAAGACCTTCAGGCGGAACCGCGGCCGGAGTTGGCCGAGCGTTACGAGGGATTGGTCCAGGGCCGGCCACTGCCGCGGGAAGGTCCCTTTCCCTTGGAGAAGATCACACTCCAGGTTGTGGATTGGCCGGGGAACGAACCAACCATTTTCGCCATCCACGGCTCGACAGGTAGCGGTCACTCATTGGCTGCATTGGCTGAACGGCTTGCCCCTGAGTTTCGTTTCCTGGCGCCGGACTTACGTGGCCACGGATTCAGCGACAAACCTCCCTCTGGATACAACATTGAGCAGCACGCAGAGGACCTCCAGGAGTTGATGCTGAGCTTGGGCCTGCAAAGCCCTCTCCTGCTGGGCTTCTCGCTGGGGGGTGCGATTGCCACGCTTGTGGCGTCGCGGGTTCCTTGCCGCGGACTCATCCTGCTGGATGGAATAATCGGTACGAGAGCCTTCATAGAGAATGCAGCTGCAATGTTCGTAGGCGCGTTCGGGGACGCATTGAGCTCACGCGGCGGGTTCGACGCCTATCTAGCTGCGTTCTTGTCGACGCCGGCCTCCGATGAGGCTGAGCGCTTCCTGAGGCGGCGGGCTCATTTCGAGCTCGCTCCTCTTGCCAATGGCACATTTCGCCGGCGGAGTCTCCGAGATGCCCTGGAAGAATCGTTCGCCTCTGCTGCAGAAGTCGACACTCTAACCACACTCGCCAAGGTGCGGTGCCCAGTTCTAGTCGTTCATGCAGCTCAGCCCTGGATCGGGGGACGACAGTACCTGACAGAGGAAGTGATCTCCCGACAAGTACAGGCGTGCCGCCAGGCAGAGTTGTTCGTCGCACGCAACTCTGCTCACCCGGCGTTGATTCGCGATCCTGAGCCGGAGCTGCTGGAAGCCATTCGTTTGTTCGCGAGGCGCTGCGCCGTTTCCAACTGACGCTCTGCGCCAGGCATCTCTTTCCTCTGTGACCGAAGCTATGGCTAGAGCTTGTTGCCGAAGGACCTAAATCGGGATGGGTCTGAGTATAACGAACTCAGGAAGCGCCAGCCGGCTTGAACGCGGATGAGAAGCTGAGGCGCATAATGCGTGCAGCACACGAGGAGGAGACACCATGCCCCAAACCGGCCTATCTGCCGTCTGGCACGACGCGGGCAAACAATGGGAGATCCGCGAGCTGCCCCTGCCCGAGGTCGAGCCCGACGGCGTCAGCATCCGCGTGCTGGCGACCAGCGTCTGCGGCTCCGACCTGCACCTCTGGCGCGGCGACGGCGTCAAGCCCGATGAGCCACGCGACCCC
>DATDOP010000226.1:0-5848 GCA_035293185.1 Dehalococcoidia bacterium
GTCATAGTTCTCCTCTAGGCGATAAATCGCTGACGTATGTCGGACAGGGCGCAGTATAACATCCAGTACTAAACATGGGGCTCCGCTACTAAGCATGGGGCTCCGCCCCAAACCCCGCTAAAGGGGGTCCTAAGGCGTTTATCTGGCAGTGGGGTCTCTCCGCGCCGCGCGCCCCTCTCGCTGCGGGGCGGGGGCTGTGGAGGATGCTGGGGTTTGGCGTGGAGACAACCATGCAAGATGAATCCCGCAGCTTCGAAGGTGGGGCGTTTAGCCTCACTCCCGCTGCCGCGCGCCCCTCTCCCCGCGGGGCGAGGGGCTGTGGACGATGCGGGTTTGGCGTGGAGACAACCATGCAAGATGAATCCCGCAGCTTCGAAGGTGAGAGGTTGACCTCACCCCCGCTGCCGCGCGCCCCTCTCCCCGCGGGGCGAGGGG
This sequence comes from Dehalococcoidia bacterium, assembly GCA_035293185.1. Taxonomy (GTDB): domain Bacteria; phylum Chloroflexota; class Dehalococcoidia; order DSTF01; family WHTK01; genus WHTK01. The sequence goes on from DATDOP010000226.1 coordinate 436, forward strand.
CTGTGGACGATGCGGGTTTGGCGTGGAGGCAACCCTGCAGGATGAATCCCGCAGCTTCGAAGGTGAGACGGTTGACCTCACCCCCGCTGCCGCGCGCCCCTCTCCCCGCGGGGCGAGGGCTGTGGACGATGCGGGTTTGGCGTGGAGGCAACCCTGCGGGATGAATCCCGCAGCTTCGACGACGGGACGTTTAGCCTTGTGAAATGGGGATCAAGAATCGCTGAAGGGCGTCCTGGGGCGTCTGGTGCGCGGGCGCGCCTTCCGGGAACCTACGCTTCTGCGTTCTTGGCTTCGTCCCAGAGGGCCATCAACGATTCGCGGGATTGCGACTTCAGGTCCACGCCGCGCCGGCGGGCGCTCGACTCCACCGTGGTGAAGCGGCGGCGGAACTTGTGGCCGGCTTCGCGCAGGGCCTGCTCGGCGTCGATGCCGAGGTAGCGGGCGTAGTTAGCGACGTTGAGCAGCAGGTCGCCCAACTCGGCGGCGGCTTCCTCGGGCGAAGTGGCGGCCGAGAGCTCGCGCAGCTCTTCGTCCAGCTTTTCGAGCACGTCCTCGCGGTTGGGCCAGGCGAATCCGGCGGTGTCGGCGCGGCGCAGCAGGGTCTGCGCGTAGGCGAGCGCCGGCATCGCGGGCGGCACGTTGGCGAGGGCGGACTCGTCTGCCCGGCGCTCGTTGCGTTTGAGTTCGTCCCACTGCTGGTTGACCTGACCGGCGGTCTCCAGTTTGACGTCGCCGAAGACGTGGGGGTGGCGGCGGACCAGCTTCTGCGCGAGACCATCGAGGACGTTCGCCATGTCGAACTCGCCGGCTTCTTCGGCGAGCTGGGTGTGCAGGACGATCTGCAGCAGGAGGTCGCCGAGCTCTTCCGGCAGACGTTGCGTATCGCCGGCGTCCAGCACGGCGAGCACCTCGTAGGCCTCTTCGATCACGTAGGGACGCAGGCTGGCGTGCGTCTGCTCGCGGTCCCAGGGGCAGCCGTCTGGCGCCCGTAATCGCGCGATGACGGCGCGTAGCTCTGCGTAGCTCCTGGTCTCGCGTTCACTGAGCATGGTTGGGCCTCTGCGTTGCCGATCTCGAGCTAATAGGGGTGATTCTGCAATCGTTGACATAGAGTCAGAATCGAACCTACGATAGCACCACCGAGCGATCCGAGACGTGGCGGGCGCCTCAGGCCGGTAAGAGGCTTGGAGTGGGCGTTTTTCGCACCGCGGCGATCATCATTTTCATCCTGTCTGTGCCCATTGCTCTGGTCACGACGAACATCCGCTTCATGGCCAACGAGCCGCGGGTGTATCGCTACGCGATCGACGAGTTCAACGCGCCGGCTACCACGGGAATCGCGCGTGACGAGCTAATCCGGGCGGGCGGCGAGATCCGCGATTACTTCAATAACAACCAGGAGACCCTGTCGATCGAGATCGTGCAGGACGGCCGTGAGACGAGCCTGTTCAGTGTCAAAGAGACGCTGCACATGAAGGACGTAAAGGACCGCTTCCGGCTGGTGTCGCGGGCACACGAGTTCACCGTGATGTACGTGCTGACCTACATCGTGCTGGTCGTGCTGTGGTCGCGTGAGGTTTCGCCGCGGGCGCTGGCGGTGCAGGTGGCCGGAGGTTGCGTGCTCTGCCTGGTTGCGCTGGGCGCGGCCGGCGCCGTGGGGCTGGCGGGCTTCGACAGCGCCTGGGAGGACTTCCACCGCCTGATCTTCAGCAACGACTTCTGGCTGCTGAACCCGCAGACGGATCACCTGATCCAGATATTCCCGCCGGATTTCTGGGAGAACATCGTCTTCCTGGTGGGATTGATGATCGTCGCGGAGTCGGCGTTGCTGATCCTTGGCGCCGGGCTGTACCTTGGCGCCTCGCGCCATCACGAAGAGGCGCACCTCGAGCCTGAGTACGCGTAGACGTATCCGGCTGACCCTGGGCCCGCCCCTGGTTGCGTTGCTACTCGTGGCCTGCGGCGGCGGGCCAGATCGGGGCGTGTACGTTGCGGCGAACGAGGCGCTGCTTGCCGCTTTCCCACCCTTGCCCGGCGCCGTCGAAGTGAGCAGAGAATCGATGTCGTACACGTTCCAGGACGGCGGGCTGTTCGATTCGCCGGAAGGCTACGGCACGCGGGTCACCTACCAGGTGCCGCAGGGAGTGCTGCCGGACGACGTAGCCAATCATTACCTGCGGGTCGCCGGCAGCTCCTGGCAGCACAAGGTCGAGTTCACGCTGATGCTGTGTCGCGGGGACTCGCTGGTTGCCGTGGACATGGCCAACGTCGCGGCGAACCGCACCTACGACGTCTATGTCGATCACAGCTACGCGGAAGAGGGAATCAGGACTGCTGGGTGCGAGTAGGGGAATGAAAGAACGGCCCGCGGGCCGCTCTAACGTGTTCTGTCAGAGACGAGGCGTTAGCAGCAGGAGCAGCTGCCGCCGCAGCAGGAGTCGCCGCCGGCGCTGGCGTCCATGGTCATCACGGGGACGCCCTCGCCGCGGGCCAGGGGCGCGAAAAGGGAGAGGACGCGGTTGTTCGTGGTGTGGCCTTCGGGGCAGGTCGCGGCGTTGTTCATCTGTGATACGGGCCGAAGAACTTCGAACTGGGAACCGCAGGGTGGGCAGTAGTACTCGTACAGCGGCATGCGTCGCACCTCCTGAAGCTGGCGAAATGTTATCGAAGCGTGAGCCAACACGTCAACGGTCCCTCGATCCTGCGCGGCGTCTGCTATCCTCGGCGTGAACTCAGCGCCGCCTTGACCAGCAATGCACGGAGGAATCGATGCACATCGCCAACACGAACACGAACGACTGGGAGAACCGCACGGGCAACGCCATGTTTATGGGCGAGGTCCACGCACACGGCCTGGTCGACGACAAGATGAGCGAGCAGACGCGCCTGTTGCTGGTCAAGTTCAGCCCGGGCGGCCGCACGCGCTGGCACACGCACAGCTTCGAGCAGGCGCTGGTCATCGTCGACGGCAGGGGTATCGTGGCGAGCGAGACGCAGGGCGAGCGCATTGTGCAGTCCGGCGACGTCGTGGTGTTCAACACGAACGAGAAGCACTGGCACGGGGCGACGAACACGACGGGCATGTCGCACATCGCGGTGAACCTGGCCGGCTCCAACCAGATACTCGAGGACTCGGAAATCAAGACACCCAACGTCTAGGCTGGAATTCGCTTTGACTGCGGAGGACGAGGCAGCACCTCCACCGGGCGGGCCCGCGAGGATCTTTGCGGGCCTTGCTTTCTTCTACGCGTTGATCCTGACGGTTGTGCTGCTCGTCATGAACGACCTCTACCGGGACGACCCGGACGGCGACGCGGTGCTGGTCTGGCTGCTGCTGCCCGTCCTGGGCTCCTTCGGATCGTGGATCGCGGTGCGGTCGGGCTTTTCGCCGCTGCGCGGTTGGGTCTGGTTCGCCGTCCTGGCGTCGATGTTCTTCGTCTGGATTGCCGTGTTCTCGATCGGCGTGCTGTACCTGCCGGTGCCGCTGTTGCTGCTCGTGGCAGTGCTGATCCCGTGGAGACATGAGCACGAAGCGCCAGGGTAGTAAGCGCCTTGTCCGGGGCTGCGCAGCGCTCCTATACTGGCGCCGCTAGCGATTAGTGGTTCACGGGTGTCCCTCTCGCAAGTGAGGGAGTCAATGCGAAGCCGGTCAGAATCCGGCGCTGTCCCGCAACTGTAGTCCTTCCCTCCCGGAAGGAGAGCCAGGCCGCCAGCCCGTGGTCCCGTCTCTGGGAGCCTCCGAGGGAAGAGGCCGGGACGCCTTTGCGTCGTAGCGACGCTGAGCCACCGGCGGGCAACGCGGAGCTTCCGGAGAGTGCTTCACTCAACGGAAGGAGTGCCCGTTGCCGCGGTTCCTGCTCTTGTGTTTGCTGTTGCTGTTTCTGGCCGCCTGTTCCGACGGCGAGAAGCAAGCTGTGCAGCCCCTGACCTTCACGGGCAGCGACGGCGTCAGCGTGACGTTCGACTCGCCGCCGAAGCGCATCGTCTCCCTGGCAGCGCACGCGACCGAGATCTTCTGCCAGGTGGGCGCCGGCGACGACCTGGTGGCGGTGGACAAGTTCGCCAACTGCCCGCTCAAGAGCACGGAGAAGCCGGCGGTCGACGCCTTCCAGCCCAGCCTCGAGGCGATCGTCGCCTACGAGCCCGACCTGGTTTACGTCTGGTACGACCCGGGCGACCTCGCGGAGTCGCTGCGCGCGGCGAACGTCAGGGTGTTGTTCTTGGAGGTCCCAGATGACATCGCCGGGGTGTTCGAGAACATCGAGCTGATCGGCCGGCTAACGGCGCGCGAAAAGGAAGCGACGGCGCTGGTGGCGCAGATGAAGGCGCGTCAAAATGACATAACGGAAGAGATCAAAGACCTGACGAAGGGACCGCGCGTCTTCCACGAGCTCGACAAAGAGCTGTTCACGGTGCGCAGTGACACCTTCATCGGCGCGCTGTACAGGCTCCTGAAAGCTGAGAACATCGCCGACAAGGCGCCGACGGCGTTCCCCCAGCTCTCGGCTGAAGCGGTTGTCGCGGGCGACCCGGAGATCATCGTCTTGAGCGACGGCGAGACGCCGGCGTCCGTCAAGGGGCGTCCCGGTTGGTCCGGGATCAGCGCTGTGCGCGAGAACCGGATCTGCGAGGTCGACGGCGACCTGACCAGCCGGCCGGGGCCGCGAATCATGGAAGGCCTGGAGGCGCTGTACGAGTGCCTCTACGAGGACAAGTAGTGGCGGGCCTGGCGGAGACTCGCTCAACGCCGGGACTGGAGCGCGGCCTCCTGCCCCGGCTACGTCCCGCCGCTCCCGCGCTTGCCCTCGCCGTGCTGGTGGCATGCCTGGTGCTGGGGACGACGGTGGGGCCCGCGGGCATCGGACCGTGGGAGACGCTGCGCGTGGTGCTGAACCACGTGACGGGCGCCGGCTTCGAGGTGTCGCGCCAAGCCGACGCGATCGTCTGGCAGATCCGCCTGCCGCGCGTGCTGCTGGCGGGCGTGGTCGGCGGGACGCTGGCGTTCAGCGGCGCCGCCTACCAGGGCGTGTTTCGCAACCCGCTGGCCGACCCTTATCTGCTCGGCGTGGCGGCGGGCGCGGGGCTGGCGGGCTCGCTGGCGATCGTGCTGGAGCTGCCGCTGACCTACGGGGGCTTCAGCCTGCTGCCGGCGGTGTCGTTCGCCGGGGCAATGGCGGCGGTGCTGCTGGCCTACGGCATTGCGCACAACGCCGGCCAGACGCCGAACACGACGCTGATCCTCGCGGGCGTGACGATTTCTTCGGTGGCGGTTGCGGCCATTTCCTACATCCTGATCGTGGATAGCCAGAGCTCGAGCGCCGTGCTGGCCTGGCTGCTCGGCTCGTTCAACGGCAGCGGCTGGCGCGACCTGTCGTACGTGCTGCCCTACGCGCTACCGGCGGCGGCGGTGATC
>DATDOP010000227.1:0-5835 GCA_035293185.1 Dehalococcoidia bacterium
AGCCAATGTTGCCTTTCCAGCCGTACTCCACCTTGCCCTCGCGCAGGATGATCGGGACGGTGATGGCGTACTTCAGCGCTTCGTCGTAGAACTGCTTGTTCTTCATCACGTTGCGCTCTTCGAAGTCGACGCCGTCGGCTGCGAGGTCGGCCAGGGCGCGGTCGCAGGCGCTGCAGTTCGGGGTGGTGTAGATGATCAGCTTGTCTGGCATAGCGGTGCATATTTTACACCGTGAAGTCGGGGCTGGAAGTAGCGGCGGCGCTAACTTTCGGCGCGGTTCAGAACCGCAGTCGTGGTCTCGAAGGCCCGGCGCGCGGCCTCGTCCAGGGGCAGCGCTGCCTGCTCGTCTGAAATCACCTCGATCGCGTAGGGCGCCGCAACGCCGAGCTCGCTCACCAACCTGACGAAGCCGGTGAGGTCGAAGACGCCTTCGCCGGGCAGACGGCGCCGGTGCACCGAATCGTCACGCAGCGAGCCCACCACCTCGCGGCCGGCGTCGTTGATCTGCACGCCGAAAATGCGGTCGACCGGGATGGCGCGTAGCTGCGCCGGGTCGGCGGCGCCACGGAAGTAGTGCCAGGTGTCGACCAGGACGCCGCCGTTGGGCGCGCCGGCCCGCCGGACGATCTCCCACGCTAGCGCCGCGCCTGGTATGCCCGTCCAGGGCATGAACTCCAGCGCGACCTGCAGGCCGTGGGCCGCCGCGCGCTCGCAGAGGCCGGCGAATCGCTGAACCACGGCATCGACAGGCGGCAGCGAGCCCAACGGCTCGATGGAGCCGACGTTGAGCTGTCGCGCGCCGACGGCGTCCGCGAGCGCGTAGAGGTCCTGCTCGACGCCGCGGCCGCGCTCCTGCTGCGCCGCGTCGTCCGATGACCAGCCGGTCACGAACTCGATCTCGTCCAGGACGAGGCGGTTGTCGCGGATGGCGGCAGCAATGGCGGCGTCCGAGAGGCCGGACTCGCGGGCGATCGTGTAGTCGTCGTTGCGCAGGCCGATGCCGGCGAACCCGGCGCGTGCTGCCGCTTCGGCGCGTTGGGGGATCGACCAGCGGGCGTGAGCACCGGGCCCGCAGCCGGCGATCGTCCACCAGGACGCGACGAGATCAGAGGACGTGAGGGGAGGCATTGTCAGGAGAGCATAGCGAGGTCAAACGACGGATGCAGCGGATTCATGCGCCGCACACCCTCCAGGACTTGTCCGTCTTGTCCATCTTCACTCAGGATATTCGGCACGCCGTTGAGTTTGGCCGTAGCCCAAATCAGCGCGTCGTAGTAGTCGAACTGATACTGCCGGGCGGCGCGCACAGCTTCGACCACTGAAGGCAATTTCACGTCAAAGGCAATCCAGGAGTGGACGTATTCCAAGACAGCCTGCTCCGCCTGAGACTTGGAAGCGATTTCTTGGCGAACGAGCGTCGAATAGAACTCACCGAGCACCTGCGTTGACAGGGCGCCTCGGTCAGAGGCCACAAGCGCACCCAGCACGGCCCGCGCCCGCGCGAGCTTTTCAGGGTCTCGAGCATCGTAGGCGTAGACAACGATGTTCGTGTCAACCAAGAATTCGGCCGAGACGATCGAGTCGTTCAGCGTAAACCTCGTCGCGGTTGAACTTGTCTATCCCCGAGCCCTCGGGGCGGGTCCTGATATGCTCGTCCATCATTACTTCCAGACGTTTCCAGGCAGCCAATCGCTGGGCGCGGCGCTCATCGCTGCCGCCCTCCACGAGTTCGATGCCACGCCGGATGAGCTCTGCTTCGGAGACACCGAGGCGCTGTGCGCACTCTTTTAGCTTCTTGTCCTGCTCCGGCGTTATGTAGACTTGTTTACGGACCATCTTCATGATGTATACATCGTATTATACATCGCTACGTGCTGCTGTCTTCGGACTCGATAGTGCGAAAGTCGGCTTCATCCAGCGATTCGTTGCTGGACTTCGCGACCTCGACGGGCAGGAAGTCGCCCCGGCGGTGCGCCTCGTAGATCGCGAACAGGTCGGTCTTGTGCGGCCGCTTGCGGCCGATGGGACAGCGCTGCCAGTCTTCGTAAGGCTCGTCGCAGTAGCCGAGGCGGTGCTCGCCGCACTTGGGCTGCATGTAGCGGCCGAGCATCGGCAGCTTGCGCATGACCTCGGCGCGCATCAGGGCGACCACCTTGCGAAACTCCCACTGCGCGCGCGTACACAACCGCAGGTCGGCGATGTGCAGCAGCTCCAGCAGGTTGACCGTCACCTTGAAGTTCGTGTTCGTGGCGTTGGGCAGCACGAACCGCGCGTCCTCCGCGGGCACTCCGGCCTGCACCAGCTTGTCGTACAGTCCGGCGAGGCGGTCGAACTCGGTGTTGAGCTCGTCCGCGAGGCCGGCCTTCTTCACCGACTCCGGCACCGTATAGGGGAACTCGCCGCCCTTGAAGGTGACGTAGCGCTGACTCTGCTGCTCGAAGCTAATGCCCATGTGGTGGCGCACGAACTGATGGCTGAACGCGCGCGTCACGCCGGAGATGCCGAACTCGAACCAGACCTGCTCCAGCGGCGAGGCGTGGCCGGTCTCGAGGCGCTTCTCGATGAAGTCGAGCATCTGCTCCCGCGTGATGCGGTCGTCGTTGATCCGCTCCTCGATCTGCACCGGCGTCAGCGCCGAGTAGGCGACGCGGTAGGCCATGTACAGGGAGCGAATCGGGTCAGAAGTGTGGTCGAGGAGCTTGACCTCGATGCCGCGGCTGGGGGGCTTGCGTTCGGTTTCCATGCGGGGTGCTTTCTAGCGCCAGTCGACGCCCCAGGAGCCGTGACCCGCGTGCAGGTCGTAGCCCTGGCGCCGGCGGCGCCGTTGCCAGCGCTCCGGCTGGGGAAGCGGGATGAGATGGCTGTCCGGGTGCTCCTCCCAGAGGCCGCAGGCGGTCGCCAGGTCCTCCAGGAAAGGGCCGATGCAGTCGCGGCCGTCGCGTACAGGATGGGTGCAGATCGAAGCGGGCTCGCGGCGGTCGGCGCTGACGGTGCGCCAGAGGTACTGGCAGTGCACGGCGAGCGGCGCAGGCGGTGAGGTGGGCTCGATCACGCCGCCATTCTAGGAGCTTTGAAAGTCCGGGGACAGGTGTCAAAAGCCGGGGACACCCCGGCCCCCTTGGCTTTGAAAGTCCGGGGACACCCCGGACCCCTTGGCTTTGAAAGTCCGGGGACACCCCGGACCCCGCTGAAGGGGCGCGACGGGCGCATCTCCGCGCGAGGACAGGGCTACCAGGTGTAGCTACAGAGGCGCGAAGGCGGCGCCCTGCAGTAGCGCCACGCTGATCGCGGCGAGCGCGAGGAAGGGCGCGTAAGGCACCGGCTCTTTGCGGCCCACGACGCCCGTCGCGTAGAGGACGAAGATCACGATGCCACCGGCGATGACGCCCCAGAAGATCGCGGCGACGGCGTTGAGGCCGAGCAGCGCGCCGATCAGCACCGCGAGCTTGACGTCGCCGAGTCCGAGGCCGCCGCGGGTGACTAGAGCGAGCACCAAGAAGCAGAACCCGGCGGCCAGCGCAGCGAGCACCGCGCTGATCAGGTCGGAGTCTGGCATGAAGACGGCGGCGAGCAGCGCCACGACGATGCTGGGGTAGGTGATCACGTTGGGCACGCGATAGCGCAGCAGGTCAGTCGCCGTGCAGACCAGCAGCCCGCCGACGATCAGCGAGATCAACGCCGCCTGCGCCACGCCGAACCGCGAGCCCGCTACCGCCATGAAGACGGGCAGCAGCAGGACCACGCCCCAGCGCACGCGAGTGGCCCACGGCGGTATCTGCCAGGGCAGCTTGCGCTCGTTGGCGCCTTCCACCATCTCCTCTTCGAAGTCGGTGAGCTTGAGCACAAGCTGATTGCAGAGAAAAGCCAGAGGCAGGCCAAGGACGAAGAAAACGGCGGGTCCCATTACTCAGATTATCGGCCGCAGGCCGCCGGAAGCTCAGCCGAGCGTGGTAATCGGACGCGACTGCAGCAGATACAGCTCGCCGTGGTAGAGGCCCCACTCGATGTCCTGGGGCGAGCCGTAGTGCGCCTCAACCTTCGCGGCGAGCCGTGCGACGTCGCAGGCCTGCTCGTCGCTAAGCGAAGGCGCGCGCTGGCGGTCGTAGGAGAGCTTCTCCTCGATCACGCCGCCGCCACCGCCCGGGTGAGGGAAGATCGCCAGCTCCTTCGCGTAGATCTCTCGCTCCAGGAGCGCAAAGTTGCGCTTGTCGATCAGGAACGAATCGGGCGTCACGCGTCCGGAGACGATAGCTTCGCCGAGGCCGAAGCTCGCGTTGATGATCACCTGGTCTAGGGAACCGGTGACCGGATGAGCCGTGAAGGCGATACCTGACGTCTCCGACGGCACCAGCTTCATCACCACCACCGCCATCGCCTCGTCCGCACCGCCGCCGCGGTTGGCGCGATAGCTGACCGCACGCTGCGACCAGAGCGATACGTAGCAGCGGTGCACCGCGTCGAGCACTTCGTGATCGCCGACCATGTTCAGGTAAGACTCGTACAGGCCCGCGAACGAGGCCGCGGAGCCGTCTTCGGAGATCGCCGAAGAGCGCACGGCGTAGTGTGAGCCCATCGTGGTGGTGAGCTGCGCGTGGGCCTGCCTGATCTCGTCCTGCAGGTCGGCCGGCAGCTCTGTCTCCCGCACGAAGCCGGAGACCGTCTCTGACGCGTGACGCAGCGCGGCTGCGTCGGCAGTGTCCAGGGAGGCGAGAATCGGCGCGACGCGGGCCTCGATGCCCGTGACGTTAGCGAAATGGCGGTAACCGCCGGCGGTGACGCAGAAGCCGTCCGGGACCTTGAAACCGGCGCTCATCAGGTCGGAGAGCGACGCTCCCTTGCCACCGACCTCTTCGCGGGGCAGCTTACCATTGTGCATCCAGGCGATGTAGCTCATTCCGTCTCTGCTAACTGTAACGCTTGAAAACCAGGCAGCTGTTCTCTCCGCCGAGACCGAACGAGTTCGACAGCACCACGTTGACCCTGGCTTTGCGCGCTTTGAGCGGCACGTAGTCAAGGTCGCACTCTGGGTCCGGGTATTCGTAATTGATCGTCGGGGCGATGATCTGGTCGCGCAGGGTCAGCACGCCGACGGCGGCTTCGACAGCCCCCGCGGCAGCCGCGAGGTGGCCGGTCATCGATTTCGTGGAGCTGATCGGGATGCCGTACGCGCGCTCGCCGAACACCTTCTTGATCGCGGCCGTTTCCGTCTTGTCGTTGAGCTGCGTCGAGGTGCCGTGGGCGTTGATGTAGTCGATGTCATCCATGGTCAGGCCGGAGTTGGCCAGCGCCCGCGACATCGCCAGCGCCTGCCCGTCCACGTCCGGCGCCGTGTCATCGGTCGCGTCGAAGGACCAGCCTGCGCCGGTGAGCTCGGCCAGGATGCCTGCACCGCGGCGCCTGGCGAACTCCTCGGTCTCGAGCACGAGGATTGCGGCGCCTTCGCCGAGTACGAAACCGCTGCGCTTCGCGTCGAAGGGACGCGAAGCGCGCAGGGGCTCATGGTTCCAGGTCTTGGCCAGCGCTCCGAGGCCGCCCAGCGAGGCGATCAGCACCTTGCTGATCATCGCCTCGGCGCCGCCGGCGAGGATGCACTCCGCCTGGCCGAGACGCATCAGGTTCATCGCCTGGCCGATGGCATCGCCGCCGGAGGCGCAGGCGCTGTTGATGCTGGAGTTGGGGCCGCGCACCTCGTGCAGGCGGCCGACGCGCACTGCCGGGCTGTACTGACCCACCTTCGGCACCGTGAGAGGGTCGACGCGTCCGGGGCCCTTCTCGTCGATCACCTTCTCCTGCTCGCCGATCGTGAATAGCCCGCCGGAGCTGGCGATCAGCACG
>DATDOP010000228.1:0-7194 GCA_035293185.1 Dehalococcoidia bacterium
GGCTGCTGGTGCTGGAGGACTGCGCTCAGGCTCACGGCGCCGCAGCCGGCGGGCGCAAGGTGGGTACGTTCGGCGACGCGGCCGCCTTCAGCTTCTACCCGACGAAGAACCTCGGTGCCCTCGGCGACGGCGGCCTCATCGTGACCTCTCGCGAGGACGTCGCCGAGGAAGCGCGCGTCACGCGCGAGTACGGCTGGCGCAAGCGCTACATTAGCGACCAGGTTGGCGTGAACTCACGCCTGGACGAGCTGCAGGCAGCCCTGCTGCGCGTCATGCTGCGCCACCTCGAGGCAGACAACGAGCGCCGCCGCCGGATAGCCGGCCGTTACGCGTCCAGGCTCGCCGGCAGCGCTTTCACGCTTCCCGCGCCGATCGAAGGCACCCGGCACGTCTACCACCAGTACGTGATCCGCTCACCGCGGCGAGACCTGCTGCGCGCCTTCCTGGCCGAAAGAGGCGTCAACACGCTGATCCACTACCCCGTGCCCGTGCACCTTCAGCCTGCCTACGAGGGACGCATCGCCCTCCCACCCGGCGGTCTGCCCGTGACGGAGCGCGTCTGCAGCGAAATCCTCAGCCTGCCGCTGCATCCGCAGCTCACAGACGCGGAAGCCGATGCCGTGTGCGAGGCGCTGCTGGCCTTCTAAGCCTCCAGGCCGTGCGACTTGGCGAGTCGCTCCGTGTACTGCTTCAGGTAGTAAGCCGCGTAGTCCTCGCCGGACTTGATTCGCTCCCACCAGGCCCGGTTGTTCAGGTACCAGCTGACCGTCTTCTCCATCGCCGCCTGGTAGTCGTGGCGCGGCTGCCAGCCCAGAGCACGGATCCTGGACGTGTCCATCGAGTAGCGTCCGTCGTGGCCCGGCCGGTCGGGCACCAGCCGGATCAGCGAAGCCGGCTTCTCCAGCAGCCCCAGGATCGTGTTCGCAACCTCCAGGTTCGTGCGCTCGTTCTCCCGCGAGCCAACGTTGTAAATCTCGCCGGCGACGCCCTGGTGCAGCAGCAGGTCCAGCGCCTCGCAGTTGTCCTCCACGTAGAGCCGGTCGCGTATCTGCTTGCCCTCGCCGTAGACCGGCAGCGGCTGATCGTGCAGGGCGTTGGTCACAAACAGCGGCACCGCTTTCTCCGGGTGCTGGTACGGCCCGATATTATTGGCGCTGCGCGAAACGACCACCGGCAGCTGGTACGTGCGGAAGTAAGCGAGGCACATCTGCTCGCCGCCCGCCTTGCTCGCCGAGTACGGGTTGACCGGCGTCAGCGCGTCGCTCTCCCGTCCCGGGTTGTCGGGGTAGCGCGGCCCGTAGACCTCGTCGGTGGAGACGTGCAGGAAACGCTCGACGCCGTTCTGGCGAGCCGCCTCAAGCAACACGTAAGCGCCGAGCACGTCGGTCTCGATGAAGATGCCGGCGTCCTGGAGCGACCTGTCGACGTGCGTCTCGGCAGCCAGGTTGACAACGCCCCAGGCGCCCTCGATGGCCTTCGCGACGGTCTGTCGATCGCAGATGTCGCCGTGGATGAAGGTGTAGCGCTTGTCGCCTTCGAACTCGCGCAGGTTCTCGATGTTTCCCGCGTAGGTTAGCTTGTCGAGGTTTGTGATCTCGTAGTCGTAGTTGGCCAGCAGGTGGCGGATCAGGTTGGTGCCGATGAAGCCGGCGCCGCCGGTGACCAGGAGTTTGGTCATACGAGTTCGACGCGGCCTTCGTCGCCAAGGAGCAGGCCTTCGAAAGCGCCATCGCCCCCGCCTCGGACGACGGCGCCGCGGCCGATGATGCTGTTACGTAGCCTCGCCCCCTCGACCACCGCCCCATCCATGACGATGCTCTCGTCGATTGTCGCGCCGCGAATGCGACAGCCTGCGCCGATTGAAGTACCCGGCCCGATGCGCGAATCGGTGATCTCCGTCGCCCGGCCGATGATCGCGGGCCCTGTGAGCTGCGTTCCGCTGAGCCGCACGTCCGCCGCAATCTGCACGGGCGCATCGTCCGGCGTGCCTTCCAGCCGGACGTAGCCTTCGTACGTCCTCGGATCGCAGAGCAGCATCCGGTTCGCCGCCAGCAGGTCAAGCGGGCTGCCCGTGTCAATCCAGTCCTCCTCGACCACGCGGGCGCACACCTCCATGCCGCCGTCAATCATCGCCTGCAGCGCGTCCGTGATCTCCAGCTCGCCGCGCGCCGAGGGGCGAATTGTCTGCGCGGCTTCGAAGAAACGCCGTCTCAGCATGTAGACGCCGAGGATCGCCAGGTTCGATGCAGGCGCCGCCGGCTTCTCGATCAGGCGTCGCACGCTGCCGTCGCCGTGGAGCTCGGCGATGCCGAACTCGGACGGATTCGGCACCGGCTTGACGAGCAGCTGCGCGTCGGAGGTCCCGGCGGCAAACGCTTCGACCGTCCCAGCGATCCCGCCCCGCAGCAGGTTGTCCCCCAGGAAGACGGCGAAGGGATCGTCGCCCAGGAAGGGCCGCGCGGTCTGCACGGCGTGCGCGAGGCCTCGTGGCGCATCTTGCGGCACGTAGCTCAGCTCCGCGCCGAAGCGAGAACCGTCGCCTAGCGCCGCCGTGATCTGCTCCGCCGTCGAGCCGACGACCACGCCGATATCGGTGATCCCCGCTTCAACCATCGCCTCGATCACGTAGAACAGGACGGGTTTGTTGGCCAGCGGCAGCAGTTGCTTGGCGGTGGAATAGGTAAAGGGGCGCAATCGGCTGCCGGTGCCGCCACTGAGTACCAGGCCTTTGAGTCGCGCCCCTTGAGCCATCGATTCCCGAATTGTAACGTCTGCCTAACCGGCGAGAAATACGGCGGCCACGCGGCGCAACCCGGGCGTGCAACCACCTGCGATTTCGTCCAGACTCAACGCTGCGGGGTGTGATGCAATCCAGGCCCTTCCCAACCTGGCTCAAGCTGCTGGCGACGATCGGCGTCAGCGTGCTGTTCTTCTACCTGTTCGTCCGCGATCTCAACCTCCACGACGTCGTCGAGAGCATCAAGGCCGCGGACTACGAGTTGGTGCCTCTGGGCCTCGCCCTGCTCACCCTCTCGATCTTCGCGCGGGCGTTCCGCTGGCAGACCTTCTACAACCCCGGCGCCCCACCCTTCGGCGTCCTCTTCTCGACGCTGCTGATCACCTATGCCGGCAACAACCTGCTGCCCTTGCGGGGTGGGGAACTGCTGCGGGCGCAGATCCTGCTCGAGCGCGCCGGCGTCTCGCGCATGCGCACCCTCGGCGTCGCGTTGATCGAGCGTTTTCTGGACCTATTTGTGCTCGGAGTCTTCGTAGTCGTCGGCCGCTTCATCGTCGATATCGGCATAGCATTTCTCGGCACCGGGCTCGTCATCGCTGCCGGCGCGACGGCCGGCATGGTGCTGGCGCGCTTCGTCACCCAGGGCCTTCCCGGCCGCGTCGCCTCGATCTCGTGGCTGCCGCTCAAGGACAGCTGGCGCGTCCGTTTGCGCTTCTGGGGCGAGTGGCTGATCGATGGCTTCTCGGTCGTGCGCTCGGCGCCGCTGTTCTTGCAGGCCGTCTTCTGGACCGCCCTCGCCTGGGCGTTTGAGTTCGGCATGTACTACGTGGTCGCGCGTGCCTTCCACATCGACGAGAGCTTCCTCACCATCGCCTTCGTCGGCGCCGCCGCCAACCTCGCGCTGTCGATCCCGTCCTCCCAGGGCGGCGTTGGGCCCTTCCAGTGGGTGGCCAAGGAGGCGCTGCTCAAGTTCGGCGTCGCTGCTAACGCGGCGGCGGCTTACGCGCTGGCGCTGCACGTGCTGCTGGTTGCGCCCGTGACGCTGGTGGGCCTGCTGGTCTTCTGGATGCTCGTGCCGCAGCGCCGCCTGCTCCTGGCACGCTCCGCCGAGGAGGAAACACCGGCGAGCGGCTGACCTGCGCCGAGGTCCTCAGGCGCTGCCGGAGGCGCGTACTTTGTCCACCAGCCGCCGCAACTCGTGTTGCTCCTCGGGGCTGAGCGCGCTGCACGATTCGACCATGTACTTGACGATGGCGGGCACCAGGCGTGCCGCCCGGTCCTTGCCGGCCTCCGTCAGGGCCGCGTAGGTCA
Organism: Dehalococcoidia bacterium; assembly: GCA_035293185.1. Classification (GTDB taxonomy): domain Bacteria; phylum Chloroflexota; class Dehalococcoidia; order DSTF01; family WHTK01; genus WHTK01. The sequence goes on from DATDOP010000228.1 coordinate 4,049, forward strand.
CCCGCTTGTCAGCCGGACTGACCGTCCGTTCGACCCAGCCGTCAGCTGCGAGGGCATCGACCAGCTGAGTGACGTTCGATCCGGAAACGCCGAGCGCCTGGACGATGTCGCTTTGCGCCATCGCCTGCTCGGGCGAGAGGTAGAGCATTCGCACGATTGAATAGCGCGGCCGTGACAGGTCGAAGCCCAGTTCCTGGATTCGCGCCTCGATGCCGCGCGTCAGGAGGCCGGAGGCGGCCGCCAGGGCCAGGTGTGTCGCCAGCGCGCCGGCGTCCTCCTCCGGAAACGCCGCCGTATAGCTCTCCAGCGTGCTCTCCGGCGACTGCGCCGGTCTGTCCGTCACGCCTGGTACAGGCTCTCGCATATCTTCGCTCCCCCGGCAGTCCTTGCGGTCACACCCGGCGCCGCGCTTGACACATTCACCCGAAGTCGTAGCATATAGCCGTTTGTTAAGTGTCTTAAGTAATGTTACTCCATGACACGCAAACAGAGGAGACCGGCATGGTAACCACCTCTTCCAGCGCCCCCGGGGCGATGACCGGCAAGCGCTACATCGAAAGCCTGCGCGACGGACGTGAGGTCTGGATCGACGGCAAACGCATCGACGACATCACGGTGCACCCGGCGTTCCGCGACATGATCAAGGCGCTGGCGGACGTCTATGACCTGCAGAACAGCAGCGAGTACCGCGACGAGATGACCTACCTCGACCCCGATTCCGGCGTGCGCACCAGCCTCTCCTGGCTCATCCCCAAGACCTTCGAAGACTCCGCCCGCAAGCGGCGCAACAGCCAGCTCTGGAACAAGTTCACCTGGGGCCAGCTCGGCCGCAGCCCAGACGTCCTGGCGCCGTTTATCTGCAACATGGTGCCGCGGCGCGACGTCTTCGGCGCCTTCAAGAACGACCACTGCGACTTCGCCGAGAACATCCTCAACTACTACAAGCACTGTCGCGACAACGACCTCTTCCTCACCCACGCCCTCGGCGACCCACAGGTCGACCGCAGCACGCAGCCCCAGAACGAACGCCGCGCGACGCCGGAGGACGAAGAGATCGCCCTGCACGTCGTCGAAGAGACCGCCGAGGGTGTGATCGTCAGCGGCGGCAAGCAGCTCTCGACCGCCGCGGTGCACAGCAACGAGACCTACGTTTCGCTTTCGGCCACCTTCTTCGCGCGCAACGACCCGCGCTTCGTCCTCGCCTTCTCGATCCCGACCAACTCGAAAGGCCTGAAGATCCTCGCCCGCGAGCCCGTGGGACGCTGGTTCGGCTCCTGGGGCCATCCCTTCCTGGCGCTGGACGAGCAGGACTGCATGCTGTTCTTCGAGCGCGTGCTCATACCCTGGGACCGCATCTTCTTCCTCTACGAATCGCCCGCCCGCGTTTTCGCCTTCGCGGGACCCGGCGGCGCCGACGCCAACTTCGCCGGCTGGGCCAACCTGGAGCGGGCGTTGTTCCGCTTCCGTCTGATCACCGCCGTGGCCACGCTCGTCGCCGAGGCCATCGGCGTCAACGAGTTCCGCGAAGTCGGTTCCAAGCTCGGCGAAATGGCGGTGAACTGCGAGATGCTGCGCCTGGCGATGGACGGCATGGAGCACACCGGCCGGAAGATCCCGGGGCCGGGCATCGGGCCGCTGGCGGTCTGGCTGCCCCAGACCACTCACCGCATGACGGAGCTGCTGCGCGAGATCTGCGGCTCCGGCATCGTCATGCAGCCCAGCGAGAACGACCTCGCGAATCCGGAGCTGCGCCCCTACCTGGAGCGTTTCATGCGCGGCAAGGACGTCGACGTGACCTACAAGTCGCGTCTCTTCCGCTTCGCCCACGAACTGGCGATGTCATCGTTCGGCATGCGGCAGGACATCTACGAGTTCTGGCACGCCGGCGACCCGAGCCGCAACCGGATCAACATCCTGCGCCAGTACGACCAGTCCGACATCATCGAGCAGATCAAGGAGATGTGCTCGAAGCCGCTGCCCCACGGCGAGGTGCCCTGAGCCAAACCCGATCTGCCGGCAGTCGATCGAGCGGCGACGAGAAGCGTACGCTTATGCCGCTCGACAAGTAGGAGGGTAAGCCATGAACGCCAAGCGCATCTGCATATCCGCGGACTCACACGTCGTGGAGCCGGCCGAGGTCTATGCCGGCCTGGACAAGCGCTTTGGCGAAAGAGCGCCACGCATGGTCGAGCATCCCGAGCGGGGCCTGATTACAGACCACGGCGACGGTACCTTTGGTTATCCCGTCGGCACGTTCACCGTAGCGGGTCAGGACTGGGGCGACCCGGAGACTCGCGAGAAGGCGCGACAGGGGTTCAAGTTCGCGCGCCCCGGCGTGCTGAACGTCGCCGAGCGCGTGAAAGACCAGGATCTCGACGGCATCGCCGCGGAGGTGCTCTACCCCAGCGTCCTCTTCAGCATCTATCAGCTCCAAGATGCCGAGACCATGCAGGCGACGATGAACAACTACAACGACTGGGTGTTCAACTACGCGTCACAGGCGCCTGGACGGTTGTTTGCCCTCGCCCTGGTACAGCTTTACGACCTCGACCTCGCCATTGCCGAAATGCGGCGCATGGCAAACAAGGGCGCCGTCGGCCTTTCGGTGCCCTGCATGGCTCCCGCCGACAAGCCGTTCAGCGATCCCTACTACGACGAGTTCTGGGCGGCTGCAGAGGCAATGCGGCTGCCGCTGACCATGCACATCTTCACCGGCCACGTGCCCAATCATGGTCTGCCCAAGGAGTGGGGTCACCATGCCTACACCGTCGCACACGCGGGCATGATCCGCACCATCCAGGACCTCGTCTGGGGCGGTGTCTGCGAACGCTTCCCCGGCCTGCGCTTCGTGCCCACTGAGTTCGACACCGGCTGGGTGGCGCACTTCCTCTACCGCGACGACTACAACTTTCGCCGCATGGGCGCGTTCAGGACGCATCCCCAACTCAAAATGGAGCCCAGCAGCTACTTTCACCAGAACTTCCTCATGACCTTTGAGGACGACGAGGTGGGCATTCGCACGCGCGATCTGATCGGCGTCGACAACCTGCTCTGGGGGAGCGATTACCCGCACGCCGACTCGCTCTTCCCGGAATCGCAGCCCGTTCTCGATCGCATCTTCCGGGGCGTGCCCGAAGCGGACCGGA
>DATDOP010000229.1:0-3261 GCA_035293185.1 Dehalococcoidia bacterium
CCTGGTTGAAGTCGACCCCGGCGAGGAGTGCGTCCTCGAGACCCGCGACGCCTCCGATGGCCAGGTCACGCGCGCAGGCGGCGCAACCAGCGGCAGCGGCCGCATCCACCCGCTGACCGGCCCCGTCTACGTCAAAGGCGCGCAACCCGGCGACCTCCTGGAAATCGAGTACCTGGACATCACGCCGCAACCCTACGGCTGGACGACATGTGGTCCCGGCACCGGCTTCCTGCCCGACCTGCTCACCGAGCGCTTCACCGCGCATTGGGACATCCAGGACGGCTGGGCCACGTCCGTGCAGATGCCCGGCGTGCGCATTCCCGACGGCTGCTTCATGGGCACCGCCGGCGTCGCGCCCTCACACGAACTGCTGGCCGAGTGGAACCGCCGCGAAGCTGAGCTGGCGGCAAGGGGAGGCCGCGCGCTGCCGCCACTCGCGCTGGACGCCGTACCCAACGACGAGCACATCGCCGCGCATGGCGCTCGTACCGCGCCGCCGCGTGAGAACTGCGGCAACATCGATGCCAAGCAGCTGACAAAGGGCTCGAAGCTGCTCGTGCCGGTCTTCGTGCCCGGCGCGCTCTACTCCGCCGGTGACGCGCACTTCGCCCAGGGCGACGGCGAGGTCTGCCTCACAGCCATCGAAATGGCTGCCACCGTGGCCGTGCGCTTCCGCATCCACGCGGGCGAGGCGGCCCGGCACAACATCCGCTGGCCGCGCATCGCTCATCCCGGCTACTTCCAGGCGCCGGAGTGGTCCGTGCCGCACAACTTCATCGCCACCACGGGCATGCCGGTGCGCGAGGACGGCACGCAGGAGGGCGGCGACGTCAACCTCGCGGCGCGCAACGCCCTGCTCAACATGGTCGACCTGCTGCAGGAGCGCGGCTGGAGCAAGGCGCAGGCCTACGTGATCTGCAGCGTCGCCGTCGACCTGCGCATCAGCAACCTCGTTGACCTGCCGAACGTCACGGTCGCGGCGTTGCTGCCGGAGGGCATCTTCCAGGGCTGAGGCGTCGTCTGCTTGCCGATACGATCAGTCATGCAGCTAACAGGTCGGGAATGCTATTCTGGAATCTACGCTGCGTGAGCTCGGCGAAGAAACGAAACTAGATCTGGCGTCACCTTGAACGAGAACAAAGCGATCGAAGTCGACGAGCTGAGCAAGCGCTTCGGCGAGTTCACCGCCGTCGACGGCATCTCCTTCGACGTGCCGCGTGGCGAGATCTTCGGCTTCCTCGGTCCCAACGGCGCCGGCAAGACGACCACGATCTCGATGCTCTGCACCCTGCTCAAGCCCACGTCCGGCAACGCGCGCATCAGCGGCTATGACGTCTCGAAGCAGTCCAGCGAGGTCCGCCGCGAGATCGGCATCGTCTTCCAGGACACCACCCTGGACGACCGTCTGACCGCGCGCGAGAACCTCGTCTTCCACGGCGAGGTCTACGGCATGGCCCGCGGCGACATCAACGAGCGCGCCTCCGACGTGCTCGAGCGCGTCGGCCTCACCGACCGCGCCGGCGACCGCGTGCTCACCTTCTCCGGGGGGATGAAGCGACGCCTGGAAATCGCGCGCGGCCTGATGCACTCCCCCACGGCGCTCTTCCTCGACGAGCCGACCGTCGGCCTCGATCCGCAGTCGCGACGCGGGCTGTGGGGCTACGCGCAATCGCTGCGCGACGCCGAGGGCGTGACGATCTTCCTCACCACCCACTACATGGACGAGGCCGAGGCCTGCGACCGCATCGCGATCATCGATAACGGCCAGATCATCGCCCTCGACACGCCGTCTGGCCTCAAGGCCAGGCTCGGCGGCGACGTGATCACCGTCTCGGCCGCGGACAACCAGCGATTGAGCGACGAAATTCGCTCCGTCTTCGAGATCGAGACGCGCCAGGAGCAAGACGGCCTCGAGTTTCGCGTCGACCGCGGCGATCAGTTCGTCCCGACGCTATTCGCCCGCCTCACCACGCCGATCGAGACCGTCGCCATCCGCCGGCCCACCCTCGACGACGTCTTCGTGGAGCTGACCGGCCACCAGATCCGCGATAGCGGCGCCGGCGAAGCTGAGCAAGCGCGGGCGAACATGATGAAGCGCCCCATGGGTTGGGGCGGTGGCAGCCGCGGCGGCGTCAGCCGGCAGAGAGGACCTCGCTGATGGCCACCGCCACCGAAGTACGCCCGCTCCAGCTGGGATCGCGCCCGAAGGTCGGCCACGCCAGCTCGCTGCGCGTCGCCCGGGTGATCTGGTACCGCGAGGTCCTGGCCTATTCCCGCGACCGCGCCCGCCTGATCTCCTCGCTGGTCATGCCGATCCTGATGATCGTCATCTTCGGCGAGGGCTTCGGCAACAGCATCGGCACGTTCCAGGAGGGCATCAACTACCGCCAGTTCATCTATCCCGGCGTGCTCTGCATGACCATCCTCTTCGGTTCCGTCTTCTCCGGCGTCTCGATCATCTGGGACCGCGAGTTCGGTTTCCTGCGCGAGATCCTCGTCGCGCCGATCAGCCGCAGCGCCATCGGGCTGGGCAAGCTGCTCGGTGGCGCCACCATCGCGCTGACGCAGGGCGTGATCATGTTCGTGCTGGCGCCCTTCGTCGGCGTGCACTTCTCGCCGCTGGTGATCGTCGAGCTTCTCGGCGCGCTCTTCCTGTTCGCTCTCGTGATGACCAGCGTCGGCATCGCCATCGCCTCCCGCGTGCGCTCCGTAGAGAGCTTCCAGATGATCACCCAGGTCACGATCATGCCTTCGATGTTCCTCGCCGGCATCTTCTTCCCGGTGAACAACCTGCCCTCCTGGATGGAGGTGCTGGTCAAGATCAACCCTGTGACCTACGCCGTCGCCGCCATCCGCGCCATCGGCCTCGGCGAAGAGCTCAAATCGTCCGCCGTCCCCGGCACCCCGAGCACCGTCGCGGTCGAGCTCTTCGGCCACTCGCTGACCACGCTCGAGTCCCTGGGCGTGCTCTGCATCTTCGGCGTGCTCATGTTCGCCATCGCCATCCAGTCCTTCCGCAAGCAGCAATAAGCCGTCAGCCGTCAGCCTTCAGCGCGTCGTCAGAGAACCAGCGCTCCGAACAGCCACGCGACACATTGGTCAAGTGTCGGAAGCGCGCTGACGCAGCCAGTCTCCGACTCTCTGCATGACTTCTTCGTGCATGACCGGGCAACCTTGTCGGATGTCTTCCAGTCATGGCGAGAGCGTAGTCGACTCCAAGAGTCCTGCTGATAGGCGCGAGCAGGGGTAGCGGGGGCGCAG
>DATDOP010000230.1:0-2147 GCA_035293185.1 Dehalococcoidia bacterium
AACCAGTGGTCGATGGCGTCCCAGGCGAAGGCGACGTAGCCGCGCAGGTCCGGCGCGTCGCCGCGATCGACGTCTGCGGACGCGAAGGGCTCGCCGAAGCTCCAGGCGGCGCTTTCGCTGATGCGGTCGCCGAGCTTGAGGTCGTAGTAGCTGGCGTCGCCGATGTGGCGGTCGTTCTCGACTTTGCCGGAGGGTGAAAGCAGGTCCATGCGCACGTCTTCGACCGGGAAGTAGTAGGTAGGCCGGCCACGCCGCGGCGCCTGGCAGCGCACGAGAATCGCGTGTTTCGTGTCGACGACGGTGACGCCGGAAAAGACGCCGCGCAGCCAGCGTGCCGTCGGCTCGACGTGCAGGACGGTGTTGCGGAAGTTGGTAAGCCGCTCAGTTGTGGCCATCGTTGCCCCCTTTTCGTGTCTTATGGGGATGATACAGCGGCGCTACAATGCCAGCGTCCCGCGGCCGCCTGTCCTGGCAACCAGGCGATTCTTTGGCCCTTTAGCGGTGGATCCGGGGTGTCGCCCGGCTTTGAAGCACAGGAGGTCGTCATGAGAGAGGCCGTTATCTGCACGCCGCTGCGCACGCCCGTGGGGCGATACGGCGGGGCGTTGAAGGACGTGGACGCGGAGACGCTGGCGGGTTTGATCACGCAGGCCGTGATCGAGCGCTCCGGCCTGGACCCGGCGCAGGTTGACGACTACATCCTGGGCCAGGGCTACCCGAGCGGCGAGTCGCCGGCCATCGGGCGCACGGCGGCGCTGCGGGCAGGCCTTCCGGTCGAAGTGCCGGGGACTCAGGTCGACCGGCGCTGCGCCTCCGGGCTGCAGGCGATCTGCATCGCGGCGATGGAGGTGCAGACGGAGGTTGCGGACGTCGTCCTGGCCGGCGGCGTCGAGAGCATGAGCAACGTGGAGTTCTACGCGACGGGACTGCGCTCCGGCAACCGCCGCGGCAACATCACGCTAATGGACCGCCTGGACCGCGGGCGCATCACAGCGGGAAGCTCCCTCTACCCGATCGAGGGTGGCATGCTGGAGACGGCGGAGAACCTGCGCAAGCAATTCTCGATCCCACGCGAGGAGCAGGACGAATACTCGCTGCGTTCGCATCAGCGCGCGATCGCGGCCTGGGACGCCGGGCGCTTCGACGACGAAATCGTGCCGGTGACCGTGACCTCCCGCGAGGGCGACAAGGTGGTCGACCGCGACGAACACCCGCGGGCGGACACGAGCCTGGAGAAGCTGGCGGCGCTGCGGCCGGTGCGGCTGCGCCAGGACCCGGAATCGACGGTGACGGCCGGCAACTCGAGCGGCGAGAACGACGCCGCGGCGTGCTGCATCGTCACGACCCCGGAGAAGGCGGCCGAACTGGGGCTGAAGCCGCTGGCGAAACTGCGCGGTTGGGCGGTCGCAGGGGTGCACCCGGCCTACATGGGGCTTGGGCCAGTGCCGGCGACGAAGAAGGTCCTCGGCCGGCTGGGCATGACGCTGCAGGACATCGACCTGATCGAGCTGAACGAGGCGTTTGCCGCGCAGGTGCTGGCCGTGACGCGCGAGTGGGGCTTCAACGAGGGCGACTTCGAGCGCATGAACGTCAACGGCTCCGGCATCTCGATCGGCCACCCGATCGGCGCGACGGGCGGACGGATCATGGCGACTCTGCTCTACGAGATGCAGCGCCGCGACGCGCGGTTCGGACTGGAGACGATGTGCATCGGCGGCGGGCAGGGGATCGCCGCGGTGCTGGAGCGCGTGTAACGCGTCGAATGATCCCCTCTCCCCCGCTGGGGAGAGGGTTAGGGAGAGGGGCTCCCCAACGCCTCGTCGATGGCATTGAGGGTCGCGTCAGTTTCCGACAGCGCTTCGAAGTTGGTGAATCGTAGGACTCTCAGACCGGATTCCTCCAGGTAGCGAGTGCGCTCAGCGTCCCGGACCAGGGTCTCAGGCTCGAAGTGCTGCCCTCCATCCAGTTCGATGACCAGTCTCGCGATCGGACAGTAGAAGTCGAGCACGTACGGCCCGAAGGGATGTTGTCGACGGAACTTGAATCCTGCGAGGCCGTGCGCGCGCAGGTGGTACCAGAGTTTCGATTCAGCGTCCGTCATCTCGCGGCGGAGCGCGCGAGCGTTGGACTTCGTGGGCTCGGGAAGT
>DATDOP010000231.1:0-4662 GCA_035293185.1 Dehalococcoidia bacterium
TGGCGGCGCTGCGTGAGATAATCGCGATGGCGAAGGTGTGAGCATGAAGATGGCTGCGGTTCCATTCGGCAAACGGGCAAACGGGCAAACGGGCAAAGAAACCCGGATTTGCCGCTTTGCCGCTTTGCCGCTTTGCCCGACGGGGGTTGGGTGATGGGGCGGGTCGGCACTTACAGGCGCGAGACGAAGGAGACGAGCATTGAGGTCAGCTGGGACCTCGATGGCTCGGGCACGTCCGACGTTTCGACGGGGATCGGCTTCCTCGACCACATGATCGACCAGCTGGCGCGGCACGGGATATTTGACATAACCTGTAAGGCCAGGGGCGACCTGCACATCGACACTCATCACACCGTCGAGGACGCGGGAATCGCGCTGGGGCGCGCGCTGCGTGAGGCGCTGGGTGACGCCAAGGGCATCGTGCGCATGGGCGACGCGCTGGTGCCGCTGGACGAATCGCTGGCGCAGGTGGCGGTCGACCTGTCGGGCAGGGCGTACTCGGTGATCGAGGTGACGTGGGCCGACGCGCGCATCGGCGAGCTGCCGTGCGACCTCTACGAGCACTTCTTGCAGTCGCTGGCGCACGAGGGGCACTTCAACCTGCACGCGCGGATCATCAAAGGCGTCAACGACCACCACAAAGCGGAATCGATGATGAAGGGGCTGGCGCGCTCGCTCAGCGCCGCCACGCGCCTGGACCCGCGACGCGCCGGGCAGACGCCGAGCACCAAGGGGACGATCGGCTAGGGTCTTGCATGTCCCATGACGCTCGTGCAGCGCTTGATGCCTACAAACAGAGCTATCAGCCAGTGCTGACCCACGAACTAGACTCCCTTTCCCCATCTGACCTCTTCAATGAAGCGATTCTCAACAGAATCGTGCTTTGGAAGGTAAATCGCTTCGCATCTCTACCAGAGCCCTTGTTGACACGGCTTAACGACCTCGCTGGTCTCACCTTCGGACAGCACTGGGAGGCCAAGGGCATCCTTGCTGAACTGCTTTCGATAAGAGGCGTCGCCTTGCCGATGGCCTCCAGCATCTTGAGATTCAGGAACCCGCAAGTGTTCCAAGTGATTGACTGGCGCGCCTACGAAATGCTCCACCCTGGAAAGCTCCTGGAGGTCTATCACGTCACCAAGAACAACAAACCCAGCGAGTCCAAGATTGAGAGCCAAGTAGGTATCTACTTTGAGTACCTCGCTGACTTGAAACGTAAATGGGAAGACGAGTTTCGAAACGAAGTGCCGTTCTCTGAAATGGATCGAGTCCTATATCAGCTAAGCAAGCAGAGAAGGCGGCAGATGCCCCGGACTGGTAGGCGATGATTTCGAGGCCTTAGCCGTCACACTGCCTGGCCCGCCGCGTAGCCGGATGCCCAGGCCCACTGGAAGTTGTAGCCGCCCAGCCAGCCCGTCACGTCAACGCACTCGCCGATGAAGTACAGCCCCGGCGCTTTTCTCGACTCCATTGTGCGTGAGGACAGCTCCCGCGTGTCCACGCCGCCGACCGTGACCTCCGCTTTCGCGAAGCCCTCGGAGCCGCTGGGCCAGAGACGCCACGCCTGGAGGCCCTCGGCGACTTCGCGGCGCTGACGCACTGTCATGGCGTCAACCGGGCCGGTGGACGCGTAGGTGGCGCACCACGCGAGCGCGAAGCGGCGTGGCAGGCGCTCGCCGAGGATGACCGGCAGGGCGCGCGTGTCTTCGATCGACGCCTCGATCAGGTCATCGGCCGACTCGTCAGGCAGCAGGTTGATCGCGATCGCCTCGCCCTCGCGCCAGTAGCTGGACGCCTGCAGCACGCCGGGGCCGCTGAGGCCGCGATGCGTGAACAGGATGTTTTCGCGGAAGGACTGGCCGCCGCAGCCCGTCACGGCGTCGATCGACACGCCGCTGAGCCCGGCGCAGAACGCCAGATCGGCGCCCTGGAAGGTCAGCGGGACGAGGCCGGGACGCGTCTCGGTGACGGCGAGCCCGAATTGACGGGCCAACCGCAGCCCGAGGTCCGTGGCGCCGATCTTGGGGATCGAGAGGCCGCCGCAGGCCACGACCAGCGACTCGCAGGTGAAGTCGCCTTGATCGGTGTCGAGCGCAAACCCGTCTTCAGGCGTCGCGTGCTCCTGCGAGTGCACCTCTACCGCTGAGCTTCCCACTCCGGTCGCGGGGAGGGATTGAGGGAGGGGCTTTACCTCCCAGACCTCGCAGGCGGTGCGGATTTCGACGCCGGCGTCGGCGCACTCGCGCGCCAGCATATCGACGATGGCGTCTGCCTTGCCGTCACAGAACAGCTGCCCGAGCTTCTTTTCGTGGTAGGCGATGCCGTGCTGCTCGACCAGCGCGATGATGTCGTCCGGCGTGTAGGTGGCCAGGGCTGAGCGGCAGAAGTCAGGGTTGTCCGAGATGAACTGCTCCGGCGAGGCGTAGACGTTGGTGAAGTTGCAGCGCCCGCCGCCGGAGATCAGGATCTTGCGCCCGATGCGGTCGTTGCGCTCCAGCACCAGCGCGCGGCGGCCGCGCTTGCCCGCCTCGATGGCGCAGATCAGCCCGGCGGCGCCTGCCCCGATGACGATGACGTCGTAGTGCATGCACCGCCCAGCATAGACGGCGGGCCGCTTACGCCGGCTTCAAGGCTTCGATGATGTATGCGCCGTCCGACAGCACGAGACCGTCAGGCGTCGTCAGCTCGCGTTCGAGCCGCAGCAGGGCGTCCAGGTCGGCGCCCAGCGGCTCGAAGTCAGGGATCGTCCAGGGGGTGATGCAGAGCATGAAAACGAAATCGCCCAGACTGTCATACGCCGCTGGCACCTCGTGCTCTCGCGCGTCGGCGATCCGCAGCCCATTCGCGCGCAGACCGTCCTGGTAAGTGTGGAAATGGTCGCCAAACTCGGTGGTGCGCGGGATGAAGCGGCCAAGCTCCCGCCAGTGGCGCCACACCTGCTCAGTCAACAACCTCCCGCCCGGAAGCAGCACGCGCGTCACGTCCCTTGGATCGAGTTCCTCGTGGCGGTTGAGGACCAGGTCGAAGGCCCCGTCCACGAAGGGCAGGTGCAGCGACTGGCACCAGACCAGCGCCGAACTCATCGGCCGCAGGTGCTGCGTAGCGATCGGCACGTTGACGTGCCACTCTTCAGTCGCGACCGCCCGGCCCCGGTAGCCCTGCAGTAGCTCGCCGAAGCGCTCGCCGCCGTCCGTGCCCATGTCCAGGACGGACGTTGCAGCGGTCATCAACTCGCGGGCACGTCGCATGTAATCCCACGGCTGCGGGGAGCCCAGCGGCCGGTTGTGGACGTAGGCGGTCCAGCCGGTGAATGCCCTTGCGCGCTCGACGTAGGGACGGAGCCGTTCGCGCGCCTGGTCGAGCGTCTCGGTGGTCACGGCTACGCCCCGACGAGCTCCTCGACTTCGAAGCGGTAGCCTTCGATGATCGGGTTGGCGAGCAGGCGGTCACACATCGCGTCGATGCGGGCGCTGGCGGCGCCGGTGCTGGCGGCCGACAGGCGTATCTCCAGGTACTTGCCGGCGCGCACGGCCTCGACCTCGCTGAAGCCCAGCGACCGCAGCCCGTCCGCGATCGTCAGGCCCTGGGGGTCGTTGACGGTGGGTTTCAGGGAGACGTAGACGCGGGCGAGAAACGAAGCCACGGCTTAGGCCACCTCCACTTCAATCTCCCAGCGCCGAAGACCGCCGTCCGCGCTGAAACGTCCTGCCGGCACGGGCTTTCCAACCGCGCGGAGCGCGGCGACGTGACTCTCGATGGCCTCGCGCACGTCCTTCTCCAGTTCATCGAGGGTGTCGCCGGAGGCGAAGCAGCCGGGCAGCTCTTCGACTTCAGCCCAGAAGCCGCCGCCATCTTCGACCGGTTCTTCATGGACGATTACTGAGTATCGCCGCATGTCCAGTCTCCTCTCCTAGAGAAGCTCAAGGAACTCCTCCAGCGTCAGTCCCGCTTGCTTGATGCAAGAACTCAACAGTCCTGGCTTTACATGGTACGGGATCGTCAGCACCTCGCCGTTCGGCATTTGCACGCTGCGGTGACTTCCTTTGCCTCGACCGCAATCTCGCTCCCGCCTCCGTGACAGAAGGCGCGAATGGCTTCATCCTGCGTAAGGTCCCGCGGCAGCCTCGGCATCGCCCAGCGTCAGAACCGCATCAGCTCGCGGCCGGTCAGGCGGCGGTAGGCCTCGTGGTGCCGCTCGGCAGTCTTGGCGATGATCTCCGGCGGCAGATTCGGCGCGGGCGGCTCTTTGTTCCAACCCGACTGCGTCAGCCAGTCACGCACGAATTGCTTGTCGAAGCTGGGCTGCGAACGCCCCGTGTGGTACTCGTCCGCCGGCCAGAAGCGCGACGAGTCCGGCGTCAGCATCTCGTCGATGATGATCGCCTCGCCGTCGACGATGCCGAACTCGAGTTTTGTGTCGGCGATGATGATGCCGCGCTCGGCGGCGTACTGCGAGGCGTACTTGTATATCGCCAGCGTGCGCAGCTTGATCGCGTTCGCCACCTCCGCGCCGACGAGGTCGACGAGCTGCGTGTAGCTCATGTTCTCGTCGTGGCCCACCTCAGCCTTGGTGGTCGGCGTGAACAGCGGCTCCGGGAACTGCTCCGACTCCACCATGCCGGCGGGCATGCGCAGGCCGCCGACGGTGCCGTTCTTCTGGTACTC
>DATDOP010000232.1:0-5043 GCA_035293185.1 Dehalococcoidia bacterium
CGCCGACATGGGCCGCGCCGCCGACGCGATGGACGACATACCGTTCTACGTCGAGCTGGCGAAGCAAGCCGCGGCGAACGGCGAAGCTGTGCTCGAGCTCGGCTGCGGCACGGGCCGCGTGACGATCCCGATCGCACAGGCGGGCGCGGCGATCGTGGGCCTCGACAACGCCCATGCGATGCTCAACATCGCGCGGCGCAAGGCCGTCGCCGTCGGCGTCGACGTACGCTGGGTCACGGGCGACATGCGCAGCTTTCAGCTCGATCAGCGATTCGGGCTTGTGATCATCCCCTTTCGCTCCTTCCTGCACCTGCTCACGGACGCTGACCAGCTCGCCTGCCTCGCGCGCGTGCACGAGCACCTGCTGCCCGGCGGCCGCCTGGCGCTCAACTTCTTCGTGCAGAAGCTCGCGGCGCGCAGCGCCACGCCGGTCATTTCGCGCATCTACAAGACGATTCAGGTGCGCTACGTCTCCCAGGGCGAAATGGAGCGGCTGCTCGCCCGCAGCGGCTTCGAGGTCGAGGCGCTGTACGGCTGGTTCGACAAGCGCCCGTTCACCGCGAACAGCGGCGAGATGGTCTGGCTAACGCGCAAGATCGATGCGGCCGATAAGACTCCCTGAACGCGCCGCGGGCGGCCTGGGCGCACAACATCGGAGGTACAAAGATGCCAGCTTCCCATAACGATAGGCACCTTCAATAAGTCAAATACTAAAAAATAAGATGTTGCACGCTTTCACAAGTATTGACAGCCTATGTTTCCGATTTGTAATCTGTTCTTACTTTCACAAATGACTCCCCCGGCGGGATCCTAGGAATCAGGGACGAATAATGACTATGCAAGCTGCACTGCCCCGCGTATGCCCACGCTGTAACGGTTCGATGATCATCGAGCGCGATTGGTACGGCGCCTACAGCACCTGCATCTGCTGCGGCCACGTTAAAGAGGCCGTCTCCTCGCCGGCAATCGACCTCATGCTCGAGGACGAAGAGGGCCACGGCCGCCAGCGCCGTCGCCAGCCGTCCCACGGCAAGCTCCGGCTCTAACCCAGGCTCCGCCTTCAAACAAAGAGGGACCCGAAATCGGGTCCCTCTTTCGCGTTGCGCCCGGTAGGAGTCAGGCGCTCGTACCACCGGCGGCTACCGGCCCGGAACCAACCTTGATCTGCTTCGGCCGGATCGACTCCGCCTTGGGCAGCGTCAGGCGCAGCACGCCGTTCTCGAAGCGCGCCTCGGCCTTGTCGGCGTCGACGCTGACCGGCAGGCTCAACGACCGGTGGAACGATCCGTAGCGGATCTCCCGGCGGTAGAAGTCGCGCTTCTTGTCCTCGGTGTCCTCCCGGTGCTCGGCCTTGATCGTCAGCACGCCGCTCGCGACGCTGATCTCGACCTCCTCCGGCTTGACGCCCGGCAGCGAAGCCTTCACCTCGATCGCGTCCTCTGTCTCCGAGACCTCGACGGGAAACACCGCGTCGTATTCGGTCACCGCGGGCATCAGGCGCCAGGGGCGCGGGAAGCCCTCGTCAAAGAGACGGTCCATGGTGGTGCGCAGATCGCCAAAGGGGTCCCAACGGGTCAGGTTCGTCATCTTGCTTTTCCTCCTCTTGATTTGCTTGTGCCTCGCGGCCTTCACCGTTGATCCTAGTCATGCTTGTCACTGCTGTCAATATACTTGCTAGTTTCTTTATCAAGTTTCTCACTGCCTGCATTGACTGCGCGAGTCTGCGCTGCTAGAATTCCCTCGTGGCGAAAGACTTTTACGCCGTTCTCGGCGTCGACCGCAAGGCGACCGATAAGGAGATCCGGTCTGCCTACCGCCGTCTTGCCCGCAAGCACCACCCGGACGTAAACCCCGGCGACAAAGCCTCCGAAGCCATCTTCAAAGAGGTCAACGCCGCCAACGACGTCCTCTCCGACCCCGACAAGCGCAAGAAGTACGACCTCTACGGTGAGAACTGGGAGCACGCCGACGAAATCGAGCGCATGCAGCGCTCCCGCGGCGGCCGCGCCGGCAACTACCGCTTCACCACCACCGACTTCGGCAGCTTCGGCGACGGCGGCATCGGCGACATCTTCGGCAACCTGTTCACCGGCAGCAGCGAGGGTCGCCGCACCACCGGCATGCGCCGCGAGCCGCCTCGTCTCGAGCACCCCGTCGAGGTCACGCTCGAAGAGGCCTTCCTCGGCACCACGCGCACGATCATGGTCGCGGGCGACCACGGCGACACGCGTCGCCTCGAGGTCAAGATCCCGCCCGGCGTCGACACCGGCTCCAAGGTGCGCATCGCCGGCGAAGGCAACGCCACCTTCAACGGCCAGCGCGGCGACCTCTACCTGGTGATCAGCGTCCGCGCCAACGACAGGTACGAGCGCAAGGGCGACGACCTCTACACGGACGTCGAGGTGCCGCTCACCACGCCCGTCCTCGGCGGCGAGGCCGAAGTCCAGGGCATCGGCAAGAAGGTGGCGCTGCGCCTGCCCCCCGGCACGCAGAACGGCCAGACCTTCCGTCTCGCCGGCCTCGGCATGCCCAAACTCGGCTCGCCCGACAAGCGCGGCGACCTCTATGCGCGCGTCAAGGTGCGCCTGCCCAAAGAACCCAATGACGCGCAGCGCCACCTTTTCGAGCAGCTGAAAGCAGCCGGCGCATGACAGAGGAACGAGGAACACCGCAGCAGGAACAGGAGAGGCATCAGTCCGTAGCGGCGAGGCATGCCTCGCCCTACGGACCAGGCGAGGAGCAGCGCGGGCGCCGCGAAAGCGATGCGCGGCCCCAACGGGACGAGAGTAAAGGGAGGACGGGGGTGTCCCTCATACTCAACGGATTGGATGCCATGAACAACCACGCGGAGCGGGGTTCTCAGGGGCGCAGCTGCATCCTCAGCCGGGCCGAAGGGCCCTGCGGGGGGAGTCCGACAGGCGGCTCCTCAGCGTTCCCTGGCTTGTCCAGGCAGCATGGCATGAACGGCAGGGGGAGCAGGGTTCTCAGGGGCGCAGCCCATGCGCGGGGGGCCTGGGGGGTGTCCCCCCAGCTTCCCTCTTTATCTGGAGGCGTAGCAGCGCGATAGCGATGCGCAGCCCCAACGGGACGAAAGCATGAACGAAGAATTCTTCGAGGACCACCAGGAGCCCGCCTACATCATCAGCGTCGCCGCGCGCATGCTCGGCCTGCACGCTCAGACCCTGCGCTACTACGAGCGCGTCGGCCTGATCATCCCCTCACGCTCGCGCGGCCGCATCCGCCTCTACTCCCGCGCCGACCTCGAGCGCGTGCGCCAGGTGCAGCGTCTGATCGATGAGCTGGGCGTCAACCTCGCGGGAGCCGAAGTAATCATCGACATGTCCAGGCGCCTCAAAGCCCTGGAGGAAGAAAACGAAGCCCTGCGCCGCGAGCTCCAGCGCTTCCGTGACACCCGCCTTCCGGCGCCGCGGGAGGAGAAGTAAGCGTTGGACTCGATTTGGAACCACATCTCGGCGTATCCGCTGTTCTTCGGAGCGATAGGAGTTCTGGCATTCTCGACTCCTGTGCTTTGGTTGTTCACAAGGACTCAGGTCGCGAGGCGGCACCAAACCGGGTTGATAGTGGGGATGGGCTTCGCCGCGGCACCTGGAACAACTGCCTTGGGCCTCGGATTCATCTACGGGATCGTATTCTCGCCCTGGTTTGCTCTCGGAATGGTCATTTTGCTGGCGCCCTTCGTGGTTGTGCCCGCGCTCATTGGTGGCTTGATTGGGGTAGCCGCGAGTTCCGTATTCAGGCGCCTGCAGCGCTCGCCCGGACGACCCGCGACTAGGTAAGAAACGCCTCGGAGAAGTGATCAAATCATTAGACAAACAGTAGACGCAACGGCCCTCGGTTCCCCCTCTCTGCTCGCGCTGCGCCCTGAGCGGGGGCGAAGGGGGGAGGGGGATGGCGGCAGCCATGGGGAGAGGCCACTCGGCCCTTCGAATTCAAGCCGAACGGGGCGTGTCAAACGCACCCTCCGTCCGTAACTTAGGAAAACGGTAGGTAAGCAACCATGATGAGACAGGACAGATTCACAGAGCAGGCCCAGGAAGTGCTGCAGAACTCGCAGGAGATGGTGCGTCAGCACCGCCACTCCCAGTGGGATGTCGAGCACGTCTTTCTCGCCGCGCTTTCGCACAAGGACGGCATCGCGCGCCGCATCTTCGAAAAGCTCGGCATGCGCTCTGAAGACATCATCGAGGAGGTGGCCCGCGCCCTCGGCAAGGCCCCCAAGCTCGCCTACGACGTCGTCCAGATCTACACCACGCCCCGCGTCGTGCGCATGCTCGAAGCCGCGAACGCCGAGGCCGACCGCCTCAAGGATGAGTTCGTCGGCGTCGAGCACCTGCTGATCGCCATCGCCGACGAGCGCGAAGGCGAATCCGCCCGCATCCTGCGCGCCCACCAGGTCGATAAGGAACGCCTCTACAAGGCCCTGCAGGAGGTGCGCGGCACCGCCCGCGTCCAGAGCCGCACCGCCGAAAGCCACTACCAGGCGCTGGAGAAGTACTCCATCGACCTCACGGAGGCCGCCCGTCAGGGCAAGCTCGACCCCGTGATCGGCCGCGAGGAGGAGATTCAGCGCGTCATGCAAATCCTCAACCGGCGCCAGAAGAACAACCCGGTGATCATCGGCGAGGCCGGCGTCGGCAAGACCGCGATTGTCGAGGGCCTGGCCCAGAAGATCGTCACCGGCGACGTGCCGGAGAACCTGCGCGACAAGCGCGTCCTCGCGCTCGATATGGGCGCCCTCGTCGCCGGATCGAAGTTCCGCGGCGAGTTCGAGGAGCGGCTGCAGGCGATCATGAGCGAGGTGCGCCAGTCCAGCGGCGAGGTCGTCCTCTTCATCGACGAGCTGCACCAGGTCGTCGGCGCCGGCGGCGCTGAAGGCGCCATCGACGCCTCCACCATGATGAAGCCCGCCCTCGCCCGCGGTGAGCTGCGCGCCATCGGCGCCACCACGCTCGACGAGTACCGCCAGTACATCGAGAAGGACACCGCCCTCGAGCGCCGCTTCGCGCCCGTCTACGTCGACGA
>DATDOP010000233.1:0-8126 GCA_035293185.1 Dehalococcoidia bacterium
CTGTCGATCGCGTCGCGCGCGATGCCCAGCGCAACGCCCGCGATGCACGCCGACCACGGCGTAGTGCGCGGCGTGCTGTAGATCGGGTTGGTCTCGTCGGTCTCGGACGTGCCGGTCGGGAACATGCGGCCGTCCGGCACGAAGACGTCCGTGGCCTCGAAATGGTGGCTGCCGGTGCCCCGCATGCCGGTCGTATACCAGGTGTCCAGCAACGTGACCTCCGGCGGCGGTATCAGGAACGAGTACAGGCCGATGCCGCCCTGCGGGTTCTTGCGCAGCTCGCCGTTCTCGGAAATACGGCCGTTGGCCACCATCCAGTCGGCGTGGTGGCAGCCTGAAGCGAACCCCCACTTGCCGGTGATCCGATACCCGCCCGGCACTTTCGTCGCCACGCCGCCGCCGGGCGAATTGCGGTCGCCGCCGCCGCCGATCGTGCCCGCGATCACGTGGTGCCCGCCCTCGACCATCGCCGCCGCGGTTTCGTGCTTGAGGTGGGACCACAGGATGCTGTGGTTGGAGGAGATCATCGAGTTCCAGCCCACGGAGCCGTCCTGCCGCGATAGCTCCTCCATGATCTGGACAACCGTCGCGATCGGCAGCTCCGGCCCGCCGAGGGATCGCGGCAGCCACAGGCAGAACAGGTTCCGTTCCCGCATCGCCGTCGCCACCTCGTCCGGCAGATGGCGTTCGGTCTCAGCCTGGTCGCGGTACTTCTCGACGAACGGCGTCAGCGAGCGAGCGCGTTCGACCCACTGTTCGGCGCTGAGGCGGAGCGTGGCGTCCCTGGTCATGCAATCATCCTACCTTGAGCGCTGCTGCGTCCCGGGCGCATCGATGGTAGGTTGCCAACATGTTGGCTCACGCCGGTGCGGAACCTGCCACCTCGGCAACCTGCTATCGACTGAGTCACTTGCCCCACAGCTTCTTGCTCGCCATCGCGGTGCCCTGCACCAGGGCTTCGAGCTTCGGCCAGGCGATGGCTTCCGAGACCTCGTTGAGGCTGGCGAAGGTCCCGAAACCGCAATCGGCCCCGGCGATCAGGTTCTCTTTGCCGACGAGGTTCGCGTAGCGCACGAGGCGCTGCGAGACCAGCTCCGGGTGCTCGATCAGCACGCTCGAGTGCGTGATCACGCCCGGGATCAGCACGCTGCCCTGTGGCAGCTTGTGCGTCTCCCAGATTTCGATCTCGTGCTCGTGGCGCGGGTTGGCGCCTTCGAAGGAGTAGGCGCCGGCATCGATGCTCAGGATCAAGTCGATGATGTGCTTCAGCTCCAGGTCGTGGATGCGCGGCCCCGTGTCGATGCCGTAGCACGTGTGCCAGCGGACCATGTCGCGCGGCACGTTGTTCTTCTTCAGGCCGTGGTTCACCGCTTCGACGCGGACGGCAGCCCACTTCTTCGTCGACTCCACGGTCATGTCCTGCCGCATGACGTAGTACATCGACAGGTGCGGGTCGTCGATCTGCACGACGATCCCGGCGTCGGTGATCAGCTTGTACTCACGCCCCAGCGCCTCCGCGATCGCGAACAGGTACTCCTCCTGAGTCTTGTAGTACTGGTTGCTCTGCCAGTGCTCCACGCTCGTCGGCGATATGGCCGGCATGAACAGCTCGCTGACCGGCAGGCCCTTCGCGGCGTTTTTCAGGTTGTCGATGTCGCGCTGCAGCAGCTTTTCGCCGTCGTACGTAATCGGCCCAGTGCAGACCATGTGCACGGCCGCGCCGGTGGTCTGCGGCGCCTGGCCGCGGGAGAGGGCCGCGTAGACCTGCGGGAAGTCGCGGTACTCCTTCGATTCGCCGAAGGGGTTGCCGCCCGCCTCGCCCGGCTCGAATCCGCCGAGGCGCTCGTTGATGTAGTGGATGAAGCCCGGCTTGCTGAACTCACCGTCGTCGATGATATCGAGGCCTGCTTCAGCCTGGCGCCTGACCACCGCGTTGACGCTGTCGCGCAGGAGCTGCTCGTGCTTCTGGGGGTCCTTGTCCTTGTTGGCGGCAGCTTCCAGGAGGGCGGCCGGGCGCGGGAGGCTGCCGATGTGGGTGGTGAGGATGCGGTCCGTGCTGGTCTTCACAGGGGTCCTTTCGTCGCTTCGAGGGCGTTCACGTCTGGCCGGCGGGGGTTGGCGTCGCTACGCGGAGAAATATATAGCAGGGCTAAATATATAGCGATGCCATCGGATTGGCGAACAGCGCGCGGGCAGCGGTTTCGGCTCCCCGGCCGACGTGGCCCGACGTCAACCTGGCCGACCCTCCGGCGCTGAGACGCCGTCACCTCTACGTCACCGGCGGGTGACTCAGCGTGAGGTAGCGATCCCCGGCAGGCGCCCCAGGCCCTCGCCCAGCATCGAGGCCGGCAACTGCACGAAGACCGTGGGCTCCCCGATCTCCATCTCGATGAACTTCCCCGTGTAGTTCGGGTCGTACGCCACCTGCAGCAGCATCCCCGGCTCGCTCGGCGGCGCAAACCACCCCGGCGCCTCGAATTCATGCGCCCTCGTCACCGCGGTCCAGGGAATACGCAACTCCGGGAAAAACAACCCCAGCACCGGCACCTTCGACAGCATCGTCGCCAGGTGCAGCGCCTCCGCCGTCGACGCCACCCGCAGCGCTCCGCCCACGAACCGCATCTTGACCTTGTGGAAGTCGGCGTGGTCCACGCTCACCAGCGCCATCTGCCCCGTCGCGACCATCACCCACTCGCCCCCGTAGGCCTCGCTTGCGCGATACCCCTTCGCCAGCCGCCGCCACCCCGCTTCGCCGATCAGGTAGAACACAACCGTCGGCACCGCCACGGCAAACGCCACGACGAACAGCACCTCAAAGATGGCCGGCACACCACCCTTGAACACCAGGATTCCGCCGAGCCACGCCACCAGCACCAGCGGGATAATCACCTTCGCGTTCTTGTTCCGGTCGTAGTTCATCTCGTCCTTAACTCGCGCCCCATGCGCTCCCTTTAGCGGGGTCCGGGGTGTCCCCGGTCTTTCCATGCAAAGGGTCCGGGGTGTCTCCGGTCTTCAGTGCCCGGCATTCAGCTTCCCGGTCGCGACCGGCTCCTTCGTCACGTTGTGATAATGTAGCCAGCATTCGTGGCCTGTCTAGCCTGGCGCCGCGGCTGATCTGGAGCATTTCTGACGCGGCTAACCTCCCCGCGATATCCACTGGTCAGACCAGACTGACTCATGTCGGAGTGAGTGTGTTGAGACCGAAAGGGCCACAAATGAAACTGGTAATTCGCAGAGTACCTCTCGTCGCCATCTTCCTTCTCATCGCCCTCAACGTTGCCTGCGGTGGCGGCGGCGGCGGCTCCGATTCCCCGGCCTCGGATACGCCATCCGCCAGTGGCGATTCGCAGACCCCAACTCCGGCCCCGGCGCAGGCGACAAGCAGCTCCGGCGCAGGCCGGATCGAGCAGGTAGGCTTCGTTAACAATTGGAGCCCCGGCAGCCAACCCGATCCGAGCAAGGTCTTCACCACGAGCTTCAAGACCACCGACGACCAGATCGATGTCGCCTTCAAGCTTTCAGACGGTGCAGCCGTAGACGTTTCCGCTGAGTGGAAATTCGATGGCAAGTGGCTCGTCCTGCCCGGAGCCCTCAAGATCCGGGCCGATGGCGGTAAATGGTCAAGTTTCACGTTCACCCCAAAGTCCGCCTATTTCAACTCCGGGGACTACGAAGTGTCGCTTGGAATCGTCGGAGCGACGGAAAGAAAGACCCTCAAATTCAAGATCGTCCCTGAATCGGTCGGCGGCAAGTTCGACCAGGCTGGCCTGGTTAAGAAGTGGGATCAGTCCGTCCGGCCCGATCCCAGCACCTTTACGACCAGCTTCTTGCCCGGCGACAAGACCGTATACGCGGCCTTCACGCTCGCCGCTGGCAGTCCTGCTGAAGTCACCGCTACTTGGAAGTACAACGGTCGAGAACTCGTCTTCGGCGATGCCCCCGTTCTTAATATTGAGGGCGGACGCTTCGCCTCCCACTATTTGACCCTGGAGCGGTTCCCCGCAGGCGACTATGAGACCGTCTTGTCCATAAAAGGCACAAGTCAGTCGAAGTCTCTTAAATTCACCGTACCCTCCAATGCCCCTGCCGACGCGACAAAGTTCGAGGCGGCCGGTCTGGTCAACCGCTTCGATCCGGCCGTCGAGCCCAGCCCTGGCGCCTTTACGACAGCGTTCAAGCCCACCGATCAGAAGATCTTCGCCGTCTTCAAGCTGGCTGGCGGGACGGACGCGCTCACCTGGGTGACAGCGGTGTGGAAATACCAGGGCGCAGTCATGTACGAAGCCTTGGACAGCCTCGCGTTGGAAGGCACCGGTTGGTACAACAGCGTGCTCAGCCTCGGCACCACGCCACCCGGTGATTACGAAGCGGTGCTCACCATTCTCAAGACCGGCGAGACCAAAACGCTCAAGTTCACCGTGAAGTAAGCGGACCTCTCAGACTCCACCGTTGTGCCCGCCGGACCCTGCCTGTCGGCCTCCTACACGTGTGCCGGCGTAGGCGATGCGAGCGCGTCCCCGGCGGACGAAGCCCCGGTGCGGGCCAACAGGCTCGTCAGCCTGGCAACGTCCACGTCCGTTACAACCGGGGTCCCGCCGGAGCGCTTGGCCCGCCAGCCCGCGAAGTACACCGACCGGCGTAGACGCGTGTATTGCTCTGCCGCCAGCAGCTGAGCCGCTCCCGCCCTGGATGTACTCTGCATAACCAGGCGGGCGACGTGGACCCGTGAGAGCGGCGGGAACATCCGGTCCCGCTTGTCCACCCAGCGCAGCATCCCCCACTCGACCACGACGATGGCGACCGCGCCGGCGATTAGAAGCAGCATGGGCAGCCTCCCACCGATTGTCAGATCCCGAATCGTGTCGTAAAACCAGGGCACTCCCTCGCCGCTTACGCGTCTCAGGAGGAATGACGTACCGAATGCGGTGGTCGTGAAGTGGTTCGCCATAAGGTGGTTCGTGAAGGCGAGCAGCGGGCCGGCCAGCGCGATTGGCCAGGCCCAGCGCCACTGCCGCAACATCACGGCCGCGCCGATGCTCAAGCCGCTGAGCGCCGCCCAGAGCGCGTGGTTAAGGGCAAAGTAATTGCCGACAGGTGAGGTCGTCGGGAAGATCAGGCTCCAAGGTCTCGCGGCGCTCCAGCCGTCGCCCGACACCAGGATCTCGCCAACGTGGGCGTCCTCGTGGAAGGAGACGCCGGCGCCGACCATAAAGCCGAGCAGCAGTCCATCGCTCATGGACGGATGGCGATAGCCACTGCGAGCGGCCAGCAGCAGGAAGATGGCGACCGGCGCCAGCTTGAGCGGCTCCTCGACCAACGGCGACAACCAGATAGGCACGAACTCGCCGTCGATGTCGGTGCCTAACAAGCTGGCAAGCTGGCTCTCTAACAGGTACGCCAGGCCGAACACGCCCCACACACCGATTAGCCAGAAAATAGCCAGCGTCCCCAGCGAAACCGTGCGCGAGCCCGACGTAAGAATCAGCATCAAGCCCAGCACGAAGGCGTGGTGAGCCAACCCGCCCAAAACCTCTGACGTGCCGGCCCGGAACAGAAACCCAAGGTTCGCCAGCACCGCGACGACGGCCACGCCCGCACCCGCCAGCGCGATCAGCTGCGCGCGATCCGTCCGCCACATGTTACCGGCGGCACTCATGTTGCACTCACCTCGGTGGCGGCCTTGTGCCTAGCGTGATCACGACATGGTAGAACACGTCTTCTATCTGCTCTCGGACCGTAGGTTCTGGTGGGCCGGCCGTGCTCTCACCGCCATGTCTGCTCCCGGCATGGTCTCTCAGGCGTTGCTGCTCGGCTTCATCGGCCAAAACCCGATCCTCAACCTCAGAGTCCGGCGAGAATTGGTTGACGGGTTCCTCGCCGTAGGGGTTAGGAGGGGGACCGCCGTGCGTTGGCGGGGGTGTGTAGTAAGGGTTGGGCGGGCTGGACCACGGCCCCGCGCCGGCCGCGCCCGCCGCGCCGGCTCCGGCGCCTGCCGCGGGGATCCAGCTCTGCGTCGCGGGATCCCAGTTGCATACGATGCAGGCCGGGTCAATGTGCAAGAACCAACTGAACAGGGCGTACGCCAGGCCCACATCCATGTGATACGCCTCTCAGTCCGCGCCAAAGCTACTTCGCCTCGTACGTGGCGGGAGTATACAGCAGGCTCGCCCTCCGCGGGTCGCCACGTTCCGTGCTCGCTTGGGCCCTCTACGGTTACGCCCTTCATGCCTCGCGGCGAGGGGTTCATCCAACCGCGGCGTTGCCTCCGAAATGGCGGTCGGCATCAGCGGCATCAACGCCGGGCTCACCATCGGCCTGCCCCGCTGGCAGAGCCCCGGCGTCGCCGCTAGTTTCCGATCTTGAACGGTATCGTCGTTACCACCCGTCCGTCTTCAAGCAGCCGGACCTCGTAGCCGCCTTCGGGTAGTGCCCCACCGGCCTCCAGCTTCAACAGCCAGGCCGCGTCGCCAGACTCCTTGCCCACCGCTTCGCCTTGCTCCAGCACCACGTCGCCATCCTGGTACCACACGTTGTCAATCTGTAGGGCCTTGTCAGCGCCGGACCAGCGGTACCAGACCACAATCCGGTCCGTGCCCTCCGGAAACTCCGTGCCCGTCCGCTTTGGGTCGAAGGAATCGCCGCTGCTCGTCCCCAGGCTCACAGCTTTGATCGCCGCGCTCTCCGACTTCGGCGCGAATTGGTCCAGCGCCGCGTCGTCGCCCGCCGGATTCGACGTCGACGAGCACGCCAGCGTCAGCATCGCCGCGGCCGCCACGCAAACCACCAACGCCACACAGCGGATCCTGCCCATCGTCATTAATGTCTCCGTTTCCCGTTGCCTTCTGGATGCATCCGTGTCTGCGGGACCAGCCTGTCAGAATGTCCCCTCCAGCACGTACAACCCGCCCGTGAACCGCTCGATCGCGTACACCAGCCCGTTCTCGTCCACGTACACGTCGTTCATCTGCGCCGCATCGAACCGCGAGCCCTCCGGCGCCGCCGGGATGTAGTACCCCACCTCTTTCGGCGACCACGGGTTGCTCACGTCGTGCACCCGCACGCCGGCGTTGAAGTACGCCCCGTACACCAGGTCGTCCGACCGCAACGCCGTCGGCAGCGGGTGGTTCTCGTGCAGGTTGTGCGCCCCGAAGCGTCCGCCCCGGCCGGCAAACTCCCCCACCGGCGGCAGCGGCAGCGTCCCCGTGATCATCGGCCGCGTCTCATCGCGCACGTCGACAACCCACACCGGCTTCGGCCAGTCCTTCCCGCCCGGCTGGATCGCCTCGTCAGAGACGATCAGCGTCTCCTTGCTCAGCAGCGGCAGCACCGTGTGCGTGAACCCGGACATCGGCGGGTGATAGTCCAGCCGGCTGATCAGCCGCGGCCGGCTCTTGTCGGCGATGTCCAGGATGATCGCCCCGCCGTCGATGTATCCCACGTACGCCCGGTCCGGCCGCTCCGGGTACACGTTGATGTTGTGCGTCCGGAACCCCATGTCGAACGTCTCGTGACGCTCCGGCGGCGGCTCCCCGTCGCCCTCCTGCGTCCCCGGCAGCCACCATCGCCCCACCTCCCGCGGCTTCGACGGGTCGCGCACGTCGATGATCTGATAGAACTGGTCGTCCAACCGGTTCGCCGGCGTCGAATCCGGCGCCCCGCTCGACATGTGGATGTACTCGCCGTCGACGAACCACAGGCAGTGCGCCCCGCGCGAGTTCGGCCCCGACCGGTCCAGAAACGCAATCGACCGCGGCGCCGCCGGGTCCGACACGTCGAATAGCTCGAGGCCCGCCGGCTTCAACCCTGGCTCGGACGTCTGGTACGCCACCGCCAGGATGTCCCCGACAACGTCCAGCGAGTTCGACCGCACCTTCTCGTGCGGCAGGTCCGTCTGCGCGATCACCACCGCCTCGGTCGGGTCGGAAACGTCGACAACCGTGAAGTTCTTCGGCGCCGACTCATGCGCGATGTACAGCACCCGCCGCCCATCCCGCGTCTGCTGCAACGCCAACCCCTCGCCGCCGTTCCCGAACCCATTCAGGTTGTTATGGCTCAACAACCGCATATTCTTCGACTCAGCCATCCCGTTCATCGCACCCTCCGTCCGTCATTCCTGCCACCCTCCC
>DATDOP010000234.1:0-2632 GCA_035293185.1 Dehalococcoidia bacterium
CCGGGGCCCACGAGGCCTGTAGCCCCAGCCGGCGCTGCAGCGCGGCCAGCGTATCGCGCTGACCGGACTCTTCGCGAAACACCTCCTGGCAGACGAGGACGTCCGGCCGCAGCCTGCCGGCCTCCTCCGCCAGCCAGGCGATGCGTGCCTCGTAGGGGCCGTCGCACTTGCCGGTATTGATTGTGACGATGCGCAGTGGCTCCATCGACTAGCCGTACTTCGCCAGGAAGGAGGGTAGGTCGCAGAGCTCGTCCAGGCGTTCCTCCAGCAGCTCGCGCGGCCAGTCCCACCAGCAGATGCGCATCAGCTTCTCGACCACGTCCGGCGCGAAGCGCGCCCGCAACGGCTTCGCCGGCACGCCGGCCGCGATCGTGTACGGCTCGATGTCTTTCGTCACAACCGCGCCCGCGCCGATTACCGCGCCAGTGCCGACGCTAACGCCCGGCAGCAGGATCGCGCCGTGGCCCAGCCAGACGTCGTGGCCCACGCTCACCTTGTCGGCGCGGCGCCAGTCGAAGAACGCTGCGTCGTCGACCTCACCGAAGCCGTACTGGGCACGGCGGTAGGTCATGTGATGCTGCGTCACGCGGCCCATGGGGTGGTTGCCGGGGTTCAACCGCACGTGGGACGCGATCGAGCAGAACTTGCCCACCTCGCTGTAGATGATCGAGGCGTCGCCCGCCGCGTAGCTGTAGTCGCCGAAGGTCGACTCGACGATCGAGCAGTTGGCGCCGATCGCCGTCCAGGGCCCCAGCGTGCTACCGACGATGCGCGACGTCTCGTGCACCCAGGGCGCCTCGCCCAGGCGCCGCACCGGCCGTGACAGCGGCTTCTCCTCGACGGTCACGCCGTCACCTCCTGGCGCTGAGGCGCCCGCAACGTCAGCTGCTCGATCCCCTCCCGAAAGACGCGCTCGACAACGGGGAAGGCGCGGCCGTTGCGCCGTACGGCGATCAGGTCCGCGGCGTAGCCCGGCTGAACCGCGCCGCGGTTATCGATGCCCACGGCGGTCGCGGCGTTGAGCGTCAGCGCCCGCACGGCGCCCGGCAGGTCCGCCAGGCCGTCATCGACCAGGCTGAAGGCCGCGGGCAGCAGCGAAGGCGCGTGGTAGTCCGCGACGATCACGTCTGCCAGCCCCAGGCTGAACAGCTCCTTCGCCGACTGGTTGCCGCTGGAGGAGCCGCCGCGCACGATGTTCGGCGCGCCGACGATAATCATCATGCCCAGCTCTCGCGCCCGGCGGGCCGTTTCGACAGTCACCGGGAACTCGGTCAGCGTCGCGCCCAACTCGTGCAGGACTTCTACCTTCTCCGGGGAATCGTCGTCGTGCGATGAGATGACGAAGGGACGGCGCTGCATCTCGTCGCTGATCCGCCGGTAGACCAACGGGATCGTCTCGGTGTCCGCGGCGCGTTCCTGCATGCGCTGCTCGATCGTGTCGAGGCCGTGCCGCCCGCCGCGACGCTCGGCCCAGGCCACCATGCGTTGCTTGAAACCTTCCAGGTCGCGGTACTGGCCCTGACCCGGCGTGTGGTCGTTGATCGAGACGTAGCGCGTGGGCATCCGGTCCATGGACTCGAAGATCGCGTCCAGGCTGGCCGGCGACCAGACGTCCAGGCGGTGCAGGATCTGGTTGTTGACCAGCTGCGTCTGGGACTCCACGTAATCACGCAGGTACGCCGCCTTCAAGACCGCGCCCTCAACGGTGCGCCGCGAGCGCTCGTTATCCATGAACGCGACGGCGTGGAATTCGGTGGTCACGCCGGAGAACAGCAACCGCCGTTCAAGGTTCGCCAGCGCGAACTCCACCGGCAGGTTGGTCTCCGGCCGCGGGTTCACCTCGACTTCGAGGCTGTCGTTGTGCAGGTCGATGACGCCCGGCATCAGGTAAGCGCCGCGCGCATCGACTTGCTGTTCGTAGGCGCGCGTAAGGCGTCCGTCCGGCGCGACTTCGCAGATCACGCCGTCCTCGACGCCGACGGCCGCGTTCTCCAGGACGACGCTGGGCGTGACGACGAAGGCGTTGGCGATCGCCAGGCTTGGGTGGGTCTGTCTGCTATACACGAGGGGCAAACTCCTGTCTGAGGTCAAATTTCGGTATCTCGACTTCGCCGACACGGCCCGTGGCCTTGATCCGGCCGCTCTCCATCACGACGATGCGGTCGGCCAGGCGCTCGATGAGCTGAATGTCGTGGAAGACGCCGACGATGGTCATGCCGCCGGCGCGCGCCTCGGTGAGCAATTCGACGACGCGCCCGGTGTTCACGGTGTCCAGCGCCGAGGTCGGCTCATCCGCGAGCAGCAACCGCGGACCGGCAATCAGTGCCCGCGCGATGTTCACGCGCTGCTGCTCGCCACCACTGAACAGCGTAGGGAAGGAAGACCAGAGCCTGCGTGGCAGATCCAGGCGCTCCAGGAGTCCTGCCGCGCGCTCCATCGCCTCGTCGCGGTGGGCGCCGTGACGCAGCAGCGGTCCCGCCACCACGCTTTGCGCCGGCACCCGCGGGTCGACGCGCAGGAACTGCGACACGAAGCCGATCTCGCGGCGCCGCAGCTGCAGCACGCGCCGGTCCGGTGCGCCCGCCAGGTCGATGATCTCGCCGCTGGCCGCGCGGTACAGCGCAGAGCCGGC
>DATDOP010000235.1:0-7583 GCA_035293185.1 Dehalococcoidia bacterium
GTGCCTGCGATCACCGGCAGCACGGCGAAGCTGGCGGCGGTAGTGATCGCGAGGTTCTCGGCGAGGAAGGCCGCCAGCCAACCGGGCAGCAGGTTGATCCGCGCCAGGATCATCAGGCGAAGACGCTGAGAGACGAGGACGATTCCGAGGGTTGAGGCGAAGCTGAGCTGAAACGACGCATCGTCGATCAAAAGCGGCCGTGCGGCAACCAGCACGGCGGCGGCCACGACAACGCCGGGCAGAGCGCTGCCGGGCCGGCCCACCAGGACGGCGCCGAGCATAACCGTGGCCATCAAGGCGGCGCGCAGGACGGACGGAGAGGCGCCGACGAACACCGCGTAGAACAGCACGACGGCGATCGCGACCACAGTAGCGGGGCGACGGCCGATCAGCGAGGCGAGGGCCGCGACGACGAAGCCGGCCACGAGCACGACGTTCTGGCCGGAGATGGCGATGAGGTGGGAGATGCCGGCCCGGTTGAAGTCGTCCGTTACGTCTTCCGGGATGGAGGCGCGCTGGCCGAGCAGAATGCCGCGGGCGAGGGCGGACTCGGGCTCCGGCAGCGCGCGCTCCAGCGCCTCGCCGAAAGGACGCCGGGTGTCATAGAGAAGGCGCGTGAGGTCGTTGCCCCCGCCTGCGCGTGTGACCTGGACGTGGGGGAAGAGGACCGTGGAGACGATGCCGCGCCGGGCGAGGTACTCGCGGTAGTCGAATCCGTTGACGACCGGCGGCGTTTCGAGGCGTCCTGTGAGTTCAATCACATCGCCATAGGCGTAGGCGGGGTACAGACGCGTCGTGACCAGGACGCGGCCCGGCGCAGGCTGCCAGGCGCCGGCGGAATCGAGATAGGAATCGACGTCGAGGGTGAAGCGACGGGTTGTCTCCCGCTCCTCGGGTTCGTCGACGATGACGCCGCTCAAAGTGACAGACGCTTCGGAGTCGTTGAGGAGGGCAACGCCACCGGGCTGAGCGCGGGGTTGAGCCTCGTCGTAGCGCTCGACTCCGGACAGCATCGTCAGGATGAGCAACGCTAGGAGCAACGCCCTCTGACGGCCGCCGGCGAGCGACAAGCCCAGGCAAACGCCGGCACCGCCGAGCACGATCAGCGGCCAGGCGCCGGCGAAACCCAGCGCCGCGGCAAGGACGCCGGCGAGGAAAGCCAGCGCGACGTGGAAGAGGATCACGGCGCGACCGTGAGGTAGTCGCGGACGGTGGCGAGCGTGGCTGCGGGCAGGACGCGGCGCGAGACGAGGTCGTCCACGGAGGCGTAGGGGCCGTCGACGCTGCGGGAGTCGACGATGCGGCGGGAGTAGGCCTCGCCGATGCCGGGCAGGCCGTCCAGCTGGGACTGCGAGGCGTGGTTGATGTCCAGGGTCTGGCCAGGCGCCAGGGTTGGCGGCGCGGCGGCGGCCGTGCTGTTGACTGACGGAAGAGTGACCTTCTCTCCGTCTCGCAGGTGGCGGGCGAGGTTCACGGAATCGACGTCTGCGCCGGACGTGGCGCCGCCTGCCGCCAGCACGGCGTCCTGGACGCGTGCGCCCGCGGGCAGCTCATAGACGCCGGGAGCGGCGACGGCGCCCGCGACGTGAACAACGACCGGGCCGGCGCCGGTGATGGGCGCGTCGTTGATAACGAGCGCGGGAGGTTCGCCTTTGGTTATGTCACGTACGAGCAGGCCGGCGGCCAGTAGCAGAGCGGCGGCGCCGAGCGCGAGGTACTGATGACGTTGCAGCCAGGCGAGCACGCGCGGTCTCCTCCCTGCCGCCCGGCGAGGAGGGCTAGATCAGGCTTATACGAAGGTGGGATGCTGTTAGTCAAGTGGCCTAGTCGCAACCGCCCGCCGAGTCTACTTACCGTAACGAGCCTTGCTATATACTTGAGCCTCAGTCACACAAGAGTCTGAGAGACAGCGCCAATGCGCGGACGCGACCTCCTTTCGATCAGGGACCTTTCGCCGGACGAGCTCGAGACGCTGATTCGTAACGCGCTCTCGATGAAGCGCGACGGGTCACCGCCGCTGCTCCAGGGCAAGACCGCCGCTTTGCTCTTCGAAAAGCCGTCTTTGCGCACGCGCGTCAGCTTCGAGGTGGGGATGAAGCAGCTGGGAGGCAGCGCGATCTACCTGTCACAGTCCGAAGTGGGTTTGGGACAGCGAGAGCCGGTGCGCGACGTGGCGCGGGTGCTCAGCCACTACGTTGCGGGCATCGTGGCGCGGACGTACGCGCAGCAGACGCTGGTGGAGCTGGCGGAGCACGCAAACGTGCCCGTGGTCAACGCGCTGTCGGACGACGAGCACCCCTGCCAGGCGCTGGCGGACCTCCTGACGGTGCGAGAGAAGAAGGGCCGGCTGGCGGGCGTGCGCATCGCGTTCATCGGCGACGGCAACAACGTGTCGTCGTCGCTGGCGATGGCTTCGGCGCTGGCCGGGGCCGAGTTCGTGATCGCGTCACCGCCGGACTACGGTCTAAGCCGGGACATTATCGACACGGCGCGCGGCTTTGGACGCCAGACCGGCGGCGCAATCGAGACCGTGGTCCGCCCCGAAGACGCCGCGAAAGGCGCGGACGTGGTGTACACGGACGTCTGGACGTCGATGGGCCAGGAGTCGGAACGGCGGCGGCGAGTGGAGGCCTTCCAGGGCTATCAGGTCGACGCAGAGCTGATGCTGCTGGCGAAACCGGACGCAATCTTCATGCACGACCTGCCAGCGCACCGCGGCGAGGAGATCACGGACGAGGTAATCGAAGGGCCGCAGTCCGTCGTGTTTCAGCAGGCGGAGAACCGGCTGCACGCGCAAAAGGCGCTGCTTGCGGCGCTGATGACAGATGAGGCGGCGGTTTAGCGGGCTATGCGCCAGTTTGTAGACGACATCTGGGAAACGCTGCAACGCATGGACGCGGCGGCGGCGCTCGACATCCTGATCATCGCGACGATCATTTTCGCGCTGCTGATGGTGCTGCGCGGCACGACGGCGATGACGCTGATCCGCGGCGCGGTGTTCGTGATCCTGGCGTTGTTCCTGGTGGGCCGCATCCTGGAGCTGAGCGTGGTGAACTTCCTGGTGCGCAACGCTCTGCCCAGCTTGGTGTTGGGGATCATCGTGATCTTCCAGCCGGAGATCAGGCGGACACTGGAGCGCGCGGGGCGCACGAGCATGCGGCGCTGGCTGCTGAATTCGCCGGAGGACGTGGCGCTGGACGAGATCTCGACGGCGGTGGTCAACCTGGCGCGCAACCGGCACGGCGCAATCATCGTGATCGAGCGGAGCACGGGCCTGGAGGAGTTCATCGAGACGGGCGTGCACCTGGACGCAGAGCTGAACGCGCGGCTGCTGGAGAGCATCTTCTTTCCCAACTCGGCGCTGCACGACAGGGCGGTGATCGTGCGACAGGGGCGGATCGTCGCGGCGTCGTGCACGCTGCCGCTCTCGACGGGCACGACCACGGCACGCCTGGGCACGCGGCACCGCGCGGCGCTGGGAATCAGCGAGCAGACGGACGCGGTGGCTGTCGTCGTATCGGAGGAGTCCGGGGCGATCTCGATAGCCTCAGAGGGACGCCTGATCCCGCTGCGCGACGAGACGCGTGTCCGGTCCACGCTGGAAGCCCTGGTGGTTTCACGGCGAGGAAACCTCAGGCCCGCGGCGCAGCGGGCCAGTTAGGTAAGAGCAGATGTTGTCGCAGTGGCGCCGTACCGTCACGCCCGTCGCGCTCGCGCTGCTGTCGCTGTTTGCGGCGGTAGCGCTGTGGGTGGCGGTGACGGATGCGGAAAACCCCGAGGAGACGTTCGACTTCGGTGGCGGGCTGACGGTGAAGGCGGTGAACGTGCCGCAGGGGCTGGCGGTGGGCAGCATCAAGGAAGACGTGGTCTTCGTGAGGGTTCGAGCGGCGGAGGACGTGATCAACGAACTGACGACGTCCAACTTCGTGGCTGAGGTCAACATGGCGGCGGTGCGCCAACCAACGTCGACGCAATCGGTGTCGGTGCGCGTGGTTGGCCGCGACGACGTGGAGGTGGTCAGCGTTACGCCCTCGTCGGTTGAGGTAACGCTGGAGGAGGAAGCTTCGAAGCAGGTGACGGTACAGGTGAACAGACAGGGGACGCCGGCGCAGGGCGTGACGATCTCCGCCGTGGAGGCGAGCCCGACGACTGTACGCGTCACGGGCGCGGCGAGCCTGGTCGGGCGCGTGCAGAGCGCGGCTGTCGACGTCAACCTGACTGGCATACGCGTGAGCCAGCAGCAGCAGTACACGCTGACAGCCCGCGATTCGTCCGGTGCCGACCTGCGCCCGCTGCGCATCGAGCCGAGCGCGGCGGAGGTCAAGATCGCGGTCACCCAGGTGGAGGTGTCCTGGGCGGTGACGGTGACGGTCCAGCCGCGAGGCAAGGTCGCGGAGGGATACAACCTGACCGGCGTTACCGTGGACCCCCAGCTGATCACCATCCAGGGGCCCCTGGCGCAGGTGCAGGCAATCACCTTCATACCGACCGAAGAGGTCGACCTCACAAATCTGCGCAGCAACCAGACACGCAGTGTACGCTTGCAGCTGCCCGCCAACATCCACTCGCAGCGCGACACGGTGACGGTGACGCTGCGTATCGAGCCCCAGATCGGCGAGTATGCGCTGGCCGTAGCCCCGACGGTGGACAACCTGCCAACGGGGATGCGGGTGATGCTGCAGACGACTTCGATAACTGTCCGCGTTCGCGGGCCGGTGCCTACGCTGGACGCGCTGGCGCCCGGCGCGATCCGGGCAACCGTGAACGCACAGGGTCTGGAGGCGGGAGTTCACGTGATCGACGCGACGGTTAGCGTGCCGCAGGGCGTGACGCTGGTCTCGTCTGACCCGGCACAGGTGGTCATGGTGCTGACAGCGCAATGAGCGAAACCCGCGGCGTGAAGCCACTGGTGGCGCTGGTCGGCAGGCCCAACGTCGGCAAGTCCGCGTTGTTCAACCGCATGACGGGCGAACGCCGGGCGATCGTCGAGGAGATCGCGGGGACGACACGCGACCGGCTGGTAGGCGAGGTCGAATGGCGGGACCACGTCTTCGACCTGGTGGACACGGGCGGGCTGGCAGAGCCGACGAGCGTGGCCGGTTCCGGCGCCTACATGGCCGCGATCAAGTCGCAGGTGGAGCAGGCAGTGGGGGAGGCCGACCTGCTGCTGTTCATCGTCGACGCGAAGGATGGCGCGACGTCCGCGGACTTCGAGGTCGCCGAGATGCTGCGGCGCTCCGGCAAGACGACGCTGCTGGTGGCAAACAAAGCCGATAACCAGCGGCGCAGCGACCAGGCTTCTGAGTTCTACGAGCTGGGACTCGGGGA
Organism: Dehalococcoidia bacterium; assembly: GCA_035293185.1. Taxonomy (GTDB): domain Bacteria; phylum Chloroflexota; class Dehalococcoidia; order DSTF01; family WHTK01; genus WHTK01. The sequence goes on from DATDOP010000235.1 coordinate 5,329, forward strand.
TCCGTACACCGTGAGCGCGATCAACGGCGCCGGCGTCGGCGAGCTGCTGGACGTCGTCGGCGAGATGCTGCCGTACCTGCCGACTGCGAGTGAGGCTGCGACCGAGAAGGCGCTGCGCGTGGCGATTATCGGGCGGCCGAACGTCGGCAAGTCGGCGCTGGTGAATGCTCTGTTGGGTCAGGAGCGCGTGATCGTCAGCGAGATCGCGGGCACGACCCGCGACGCGATCGACACGCCGTTCGAGTACGACGGCGAGCCGATGACGCTGATCGACACGGCGGGCATCCGGCGCCCGGGCAAGGTCGAGGGGTCGATCGAGCACTACAGCGTGATGCGGGCGCGGGATGCGGTGAAGCGCGCGGACGTGGCGATTGTCGTCTTCGACGCGTCGATGCGGCTGCGGGCGCAGGACCTGCACATCGTCAGCATCGCGCTGGAAGAGTCGACCGGGCTGATCATGTGCGCGAACAAGTGGGACCTCATCAAAGAGGTCTGGGACGAGGAGAAGTTCGTCAACGGCATGCGCCGCAGGATGAAGTTCGCGACCTGGGCGCCGGTCGTCGTGATCTCGGCGCTGGAGCGCACCGGCCTGGACGAGCTGATGCGCGAGGTACGCGCGGCGGGCGAAGAGCGCAAGCGCCGGGTGCAGACCTCGGAGCTGAACGCGATCATCCGCGGTGCGCTGGCGCGCAGGCCGCCGACACTGACCGGCCGCAAGCGACTGAAGCTGCTGTATGTCACGCAGGTGCGCACCGACCCGCCGACCTTCGTGTTCTTTGTCAACGACGCCGCGCTGGTCTCGCCGACGTACCGGCGGTACCTGGAGAACGCGCTGCGGCGGTTCTTCGGCTACAAGGGCGCGGGGTTGAAGCTGATCTTCAGGACCCGAGGTGAAGAGCGGGAGCCGCGAGGCTAAATGGACGCCGGGGCCTGGGCGACCTCACGCCTGACCCGTCTCCGTCGATGGAGACGGGGACGCGTCACGGGACTTCGGTGGGGATGTTTGACAGACGGGGCGCCGCCTCACCCTGACCCCCTCCCTCGGGGGAGAGGGGACGTCGAGGGTTTGGAACCGAAGGTCCGGGCACAACCCCAGGCGCCGACATGGAGATAGTTGCGGCGGCCGTCGTCGGGTATTTGCTGGGCTCGATACCGTTTGGCTTGATCGTGACACGGCTGTCGGGCGGCGGCGACGTGCGCGATTACGGCAGCGGCAAGACGGGTTTCACGAACAGCCTGCGCGTGCTCGGTTTGAAGCGGGCGCTGCCGGTGTTCGCGGGCGACTTCGTCAAGGGGCTGGCGGCGGCGCTGCTGCCGTTCATCTGGAGCGACGACCCCTGGGTACGCGCGGCGGGGGGGCTGGCGGCGGTGTGCGGTCACGTCTGGCCGCTGTTCGCGGGGTTCCGGGGCGGACGCGGCGTGCTCACCGGCCTCGGCGTGCTGACAGGCCTGAACCCGATTGCGGTGCTGATCGTGGCGCCGGTGGCGGTCGCGATCCTGAAGACGACGCGTTACATGTCGCTGACTTCGATAACGGGCGCCGCGGTGGCGGGAGGCGTGTTCGCGGCGTTTGCGGCGGCTGACCTGCACCCGTGGGCGTTCGCCGTCGTCGCGATCGCGGGCGGGGCGCTGACGATCGCGCTGCACCACGACAACATCGCGAGGCTGCGCGCCGGGACGGAGCGCCGCATCGGCGAGCGGGTCGAGACGACATGACGCGGGTTGCGATCGTAGGCACGACAAGCTGGGGGACGACGCTGGCGGTGCTGGCGGCGCGTGGCGGCGCCGACGTGTCGCTGCTGGCGCGCAGCGTGGCGGAGGCAGACTCGATCAACGCGGCACGGGAGAACGCGCGGCACCGTCCCGGCCTCAAACTGCCGTCAAACGTGACGGCGACCATCGACCCCGAGGCGGTGGCGACGGCAGACGCCGTCGTGCTGGCCGTGCCGTCGGCGAGCCTGCGCGCGAACCTGACCCGCCTGGCGCCTGCGATCTCGCCGGCCTCGAGCGTGCTGAGCGCGACCAAGGGCATCGAGCCGGAGTCGTGTCTGCGCATGTCGCAGGTGGTCGAGAGCTTCGGCATCGAGGCCGTCCGCGTACTCGTGCTGTCGGGACCGAACTTCGCGGGCGAGATCGCGGCGGGGCTGCCGGCGGCAACGGTTGTGGCGGGCAGGGACGAAGCGCGGGCGCGCGAGGCGCAGGCCCTGCTCAACGGCCCATCGTTCCGCGTCTACACCAGCGATGACCCGGTGGGC
>DATDOP010000236.1:0-11115 GCA_035293185.1 Dehalococcoidia bacterium
TTCTCGCCTTCGCCGGCGTGCTCCTCGGTGGCGGCCTCGATCGCGTGCTCGCGGCACTCGTCGCCTTCATGGCCCGTCACGCACTCCTCGGCCTCGAGCTCGACGAAGTCGGCGCCGGGCGCAATCAGGCTGACGCCGCCGCTATCTTTGAACACGAGAGCGTCTTCGTGGAACTTCGCCTCCTCGGCGTGTAGCGGCACGAAGATGCCGAAGGTGTTGAACACCGGCGTCAGCGACATCCAGTTCGCGAAGGCGATGTAAATCAGCAGCGTCGCGATCAAGGGGAAGAAGCGCCGGCCGTTCTTCTCGCCGGCGATGCCGGTGACGAAGTTGAAGATCAGCTCGATGACCGCCTCGAAGGCGTTGTAGAAGCCGCTGGGGATCATCTGGCGCTTGCGCACCGCCGCGAAGCAGATGATCAGCAGCAGCGCCATGATGATCCAGGCGGTAAGCAGCGTGTTGGTGATGCTGAAGCTGAGGATCTCGTTGCTGGAGGGAGCGATCTCAATCAGAGGCTCGCCTTTGATCTCGATGATCGGCTGCGGTGGCTTGAGAAGGAAAATAGAAAGCAGGACGGTGACGACGGTATAGATGAGGGCTCCGATAATGACGAGCCGCTTCAATCCTGCTTACCCCCAGTGCCTCTCCGGTTGATGGCGTCCAGCACTTCCCTCAGCTGGATCCAGCCACCCCACAGACCGCAAGACAACCCCAGCAAGAGTCCAACCACGGTGAACAGCTTGCCGGTATTCATCATCCCGTCCAACTGCATCCCCCCGAGCACGCCGAGCACGATGCAGGTCGCGATGTAGAAACCCATGCCCAGGAGTCGCGCGGCAGGGCTATCCATCGAAGCCCCCGGGCATTCGTGACGGCTGGAACAATATCACACCGCTATCTCACGATCAAAGAAATATCAGAGCACCTTATCGAGCCGATCGAAGCCGCCAGCGGAGCCTAACAGATCGCCGCACGGTCACGCGTCACGGGCTTGCTGACCCACGCGCGATGACCTAACTTGAGGCCATGCAGCGCCGCATCGAGCACGTTTCCGCCTTCGAAGGCTACCAGCGCTGGGCCGCGTCCTACGACGACACGCCGAATCCGGTGGTGGCGATGGACGAGCGTCACACGTTGCCGTTTCTGGCGCCGCGACCCGGTGAGGACATCCTCGATGCCGGCTGTGGTACCGGACGCAGCCTGCCACCGATTGTCGCCGCCGGCGCCCGGCCGGTAGGCCTCGATTTCTCGATTGAGATGCTCAAGGTCGCGCGACGCCGCCAGCCCGGAGCCCGAATCGCCGCCGCTGACCTGCAGAGGACGCTTCCCCTGCGCTCTCACCGCTTCGACGCCGCGCTCTGCGCCCTCGTGGGTGAGCACCTGACCGACCTGCGCGCCACCTTCGCCGAGGTGCGTCGCGTCCTGCGGCCGGGTGGGCGGTTCGTCTTCTCCGTCTACCATCCGGAGATGGCTGCCGCGGGCGTCGAGGCCAACTTCGAGGATCAGGGGACGGAGTACCGTCTCGGCGCGGTCAGGTACTCCACCGGTGACTACCTGACGCTGCTGTCCGACGCGGGCTTCTACGAGCCGTCCTACCAGGAGTTCACGGGCGACGAAGAGCTCGCAGCCCGTCTGCCCAACGGGACGAAGTACCTCGGCCGACCGCTGCTCCTCGTCCTGACGGCACTCAACGTTGCCTGACGCCGGCCACGAAAAAGCGCCCCTCGGGGCGCCGATCCCGTCGTCCGCCTCGTTTCGCTACTGTTTGCGCTTCTCGAAGTCGTCCAGGTCCAGGCTTTCGATGAAGTCTTTGAAGGCGGACATCTTCTCCAGTTCCTCCGGGTTCACCTGGGAGCGCGGCTCGCCCATGCTGCCGGGACCGCCGGCGGGCGCGATGATCTCTTCCTGCTCGCGATCGAGTAGTATGCCCGCGCGCTCCAGCACAGACTCCTCGGCGTAGATCGGCACGCCGGCGCGCACGGCCAGCGCAATCGCGTCGCTGGTGCGCGAATCCACCTCGATCGAGCGGCCGTTGCTGTCCAGGACGATGCGCGCGTAGAACGTGTCGTTGTTCAGGTCGTTGACCAGCACGTAGGACACCTGAGCGTCCAGGGACTCGATGATATTGCGTAGCAGGTCGTGAGTCTGGGGCCGCGGCGGCTGCACTTCGCCCAGGCGCATCGCGATCGCCTCGGCCTCGGACGGACCGATCCAGATCAGCAAGTAGCGCTCTGATTCCTTCTCCTTGAGGATGACGACACGGTTGTAGTTCTGCATGCTCACGCGCACGAACTCAACGCTCATCTCGATCATGTCGTCAACCTCCTCGGGAAGTATCGGCAGTTTCAGTCTAAGAGTCGGCAGAAACGAGTGTCAACGCAACGGGGGAGCCCCGCGGACGCCCGATCCCGGGGCGGGGACGACCACCTTGCTGCTGCGCGCCTGAGACCACGCCGCCGCCAAGATCGCGCCGATCCCGGCGCAGATCAGCACCGGCTCCACGCCGATCGAGTCGGCCAGAAAGCCTGCGAGGACCACCGGCACGATCGCCACCAGGTTGGTCAGGATCGATTGCGCGGCGAAGATGCGGCCCTGCATCGCCAGGTGCACGCGCTCGTTGATCAGGACGCGGCCCATCGTCACGACTATGGTCAGACCGAAGCCGTAGATGTTCGCGTAGGTCACCGTCATCGCGATGCGTGCCGCCTGCTCGTTCAGAGGCCCCTCGCTGAAGGCGTTGAGCGGGTCGAGGGACTGCAGGACGTCGGCGCTGCTGCCGACAAACCCCAGCGCGATCAACGACAGCGCCATGAGCCCGTAGGCCGCGCTGATCGTCACCAGCTTGTTGAACTTGTCGGAAAGGAACTCGACGCTACGCAGGCCCAGGAAGATCGCGATACCGACCGGCGCGAGCACGAAGACGATGTTCTCCGGCTCGATGTGCAGCACCTGGAGCGAGAACTTGGGCAGCATCGTTGCGATGATCAGCGTCGTGATGCTGGTCGTGACCAGCAGGACGAGCGCAAGGAACGCCGTCGAGTCGCGGCTCAGATGCAGCCAGCTCTCGGAGAATTCGCGGCGCACCGACCGCAGCGACATGCCGCGTGCGTCTTCCGTGGAAGCGAAATGGAACTGTGGGATCACGGTGATCAGGACGGCCGAAATTGCGAACAGGATGACCAGCGTGATCAGCAGGACGTCCTCGCTGCCGGTCTTGAGGAAGATCGGCGCCAGGATCAGCATGCCCAGCACCTGGCTGAACAGCGTGCCGAGGTTGATGAACGAGTTCGCCGCCACCAGACTGCGGTTGCGCACAATGTGCGGCACCACCGCCGCCTCCGCGGGGACCGCGAACTGCGTCACCAGCCCCAGCCCCAACGACACGGCGTAGATCCCCGGCAGCCCGTCCTTGGCGCTGATGAGCGCAATAACCAGCACGCCGCGCAGGACGCTGGCCACAAACAGGATCAGCCCGCGCGGCAGCCGGTCGACGGCCACGCCGGCAATCGCGCCGAGCATGGCAGAGGGCACGATCATCGTCAGCAGCAGCGCGCCCGTCGCCAGCGCCGACTCCGACTGCCGTACGGTGAAGACGAGGATAGAGTAGATCAGGGCGTTGGTGGCGCCGTGGCTGGTGAGGCGCATAAGCCAGTAGCGGCGGAAGGAATCGTCCTCCAGGAGGTCCAGCCACTGGTCCAGCAAGAACCGGTTGCGGCGCGGCGGGCGTTCGGCGCGCACGGCCTCAGTCATCGGAGGCGCTCCGGGCCGGCCCTTCAGTGGGGGTTTGGGGGTGTCCCCCATGTTCAACGCCATGACTCACGAGCTGCTTCAGCCTTCGCTCGAGCGTCGAGCGCTCCAGCAGGAGGCGGCGTCCGCATTGCAGGCAGCGCAGGCCGATGTCCGCGCCCAGGCGCGTGACCTCCCAGTCGTAGCCACCGCAGGGATGGGGCTTCCGCAGACGGACCACGTCGCCCAGGCTGACTTCGAGGATCGTCAGGCCTCCGGGTTGGCGGGGCCGTCCCCCGAGTCAGAAAACGTCACGTCGCTCACGATGACGTTCAATCGTCGTCCTCGTCTTCCAACGGAGACCTCGGGCCGTCCCGAATATCAAACGCCGAAACCGGCTGGTCTTCTTCTCTGTAGCGGTTGATGTGCTCCCTCAACAGCGCTGCCGCGGCACGCGCCGCCAACGGGTAATCGCGGTCGCGCGAGGCGTAGATCACCGAGCGCGAGGCGTTGACGATGATGCCCTCGCGTTTCGCGTTGAGCCCGGCGAGCACCGCGTCGCGCAGCGCGCCCTCCTGCGCGCCGATGCCCGGGACGAGGATCGGCATGTCAGGGCAGAGCTGGCGCGCCTCTTCGAGCTGTTTGGGGTACGTGGCGCCCATGACGATGCCGACGTTGCCGTGTTTCTTGTTCCACTCACGCGCCTTGAGCGCCACGGCCTGCCAGAAAGGGCGCGGGGTGCTGCCGTTGTCGGTGACCAGCAGGTCCTGGAAGTCGCGCGCGCTGGGGTTGGAGGAGCGGCACCAGACGATTACACCCCGCTCGGCGTACTCCAGGAACGGCTCCACGGCGTCGGTGCCGCCGTAGGGGTTCACGGTGGCGGCGTCGCAACTCAGCAGGTCGAAGACCGCGTGTGCGTAGCCCGCGGCGGAGTTGCCGATATCGCCGCGCTTGGCGTCCGCGATCACCGGTATTTCCGGCGGAATCGAACGCAGCGTCTCGGAGAGGACCTCCCAGCCGCGCTCGCCCATCGCCTCGAAGAACGCCAGGTTGGGTTTGAAGGCGCAGACCAGGTCCGCCGTCGCTTCGATGATCGCTTTGCAGAACTCGATAGGGTCCTCGACGGGCATCAACGATGCGTCGGGGTCGAGGCCGACGCAGACCAGGCTCTTGTTCTGCGCGACCGCGGCGTCCAGCTTAGCGAGGAAGGACGGGCTCACGGCTGCATTGTATCCTGCCGCTGCGCCCGCGCCACACCACCGAATTGAGGAGAGACGCGCCGTGATCATCCACCCTGAGGGCGTCCGCGAAGAACCGCAGGAAGGGCGCCCGCTGGTGCTCAAGCGCCTGATCCACGCGGGCGAGCACGGGCCCAACCTGAGCGTCACCTGGGTGCGCATCGCCGGTCACCACGACCGCATCGTGAACAGCGTCTGCGACCGCGCCTATTACGTCATCGAGGGGTCGGGGCGTTTCCAGGCCGGTGACGGCGCGCCGGTCGAGAACGTCTCGGCCGGCGACTTCGTCTTCATCGCCCACGGCATGCCGTACGAGTTCGAGGGCGAAATGACCTACCTCGTGATGAACAGCCCCGCGTTCAAGCCGGGCTCGGATCGGGTCCTTCCGGCGGCGCTGCCTTAGGGAACGATGCTCAGGTGCGACCCTGCAGGCGCTCCCAGTCGTCGCGCAGGCGCCGCACGTCTGCGTCGGGCGGCTCGTGGGCGCCGTAGCGCACGTCATCGAACAGGCCTGTGATCTCGCCCGGCGTGCCGGAAGCGAACGTCGTCTCCAGACGCGGTGAGATCTCCAGCGGCGTATCGACGGGTTTGCGCTCCACGCCGCGCGCCTCGGCTGCCGCCAGCATCTCGAAATAGAGGCGGCGAACCGGCTCAGCAATGCGCCCCGGGCCGCCGCGAGGCCGGAAGCGCCCGAACATGGAGCCCAGCAGATCGCCGAGATCCGAAGCCAGGCGCCCTTCGTTGTAAACGGACTCTTTCAGCTCGCCCGGCTCCGTCCTGCGCCGGTAGCGCGTGAACAGCAACGCCAGGCCGATGATCAGCGCTACGATGACCGCCCCGGCGCTGAGGAAGCGGATAACATCCGCGACCCAGCCCGGCAGGATGCTGTCTCTCGGCGCAAAGGGGTCGGTCTGCTGCTCGCCGGTGTCGAGGGGCGGCACCGGTTCGGGGCTTGCGCCGAGGTCGGCGAGCCACTGGATGAACCAGAAGATGCCCTCGACGATCTTCACCACCGGCCAGGCGGCGATGTAGAAGATGCCGGCAAACACCCAGCCGATGCCGTAGGCGGTGTACTCGAGCCCCTTTTGCGCCGTGCTGAAGTCGATTAGGACGAAGAGCAGAGAGAAGACCATCAGCGCGGCAACGGCACCGCCGATCGCCAGCAGCCAGGCCGGCAACGCCTCGCGGTCGACGCCGTCGGTGGCGCGGGCGGCGTGCGTGAGGCCGATCGCGAGCAGGCCAACGGCGACGTAGGGCACCGCGATCAGCTCGACGCCGCGGGGCAAGTCGTCGACGAAGGTGCCGAAGACCTCGACGCACGCCACAACGGCTACGCCGATCGCGAAGCTGCCGATGACGTCCTCGAACATCAGCGACTCCTGGCCGCGCAGGACGCCCCGCACCCAGACCACGAGGAGGAGCGGCACCGCGATGAACGGCGCCGAGTCTCGACGAATGGTCGCTTCGCTGCTGTTGAAGAAAACGTCAGCCCAGCCGAAGTCCCAAAGGCGCCAGTCGCCGTAGAAGTCGATGCGCAGCACGGCGTAGAAGACCAGGATCGAAAGCGCTGCGCCCCAGATGCGCAGGATGCCCAGCGACAGGTCCGTGCCCTGCAAGAAGCGCGAAATCGTGAACGAGCCGCCGACGATGCACAGCGTGCCGAGGAAGGAAGGCTTACCCACGCCGACGCTGAGCGCGACGAGGAACGCGACGAGCGCGTAGATCCACATCGTCTCCATCAAGACCAGCGCGCCACGGACCAGGGTCATGCGCCACTGCTGGGTCATGACTTGAGAATGGGGGACACGCCCATGCCCCCGCTAAAGGGGCGCAAGAAGCGCTTGCTTTGGATCATTGCGGCGCACCAACCGTTTTGTCTCGCGCTTCGAGCGCTTTCATCACCGTCGAGAGGTTGTACACGCGGATCCGGCCCAGGTGCTGCGCGAACTCGCCGTCGGCCAGCGACAGGACGGTCACCGTGTGCCCGGCCTCTGATACTCGGAGCAGCGACGCCGCCAGCGCATCGTTCATCTGGCTCGTGACGCAGACCAGCGTCGCGCCGAAGGGGAAGCGCTGCGCTTCGCGGTCGATGATCGTCTCCAGTGACGCCATAGTCAGCGGGTGGATCACCGCCAGGGCCTCGAGCACGCGCATCAGCTGGTCGGAGCGACGGCCCACGGGCACGCGCATTGGCCGGTCCGACTCCGGATAAGAGCCGTTGGCCACCAGCCCGATCGCATATCCCGTGTCGAAGCCGTGGTTGGCGACGGACGCCGCGGCGGAGAGGACGCGCTCCAGCGTCTCGGGCTGGAAGCCCTGCCACGACGAGGTCATGGTGTGCACGTTGACCGCCACCAGCAGGTGCATCGTCGCGGACGGCTCGTAGACCTTGGACTGCAGCGCCTGCAGACGCGCCGATGCCTTCCAGTCGATGCGGCGCATGGGGTCGCCGGGCCGGTACTCCCGCAGCCCGGAGATGCGGCTCGGGTCTTCGAAGATGCGCTGGCGGCCCTTGAGCTCGCCAAAGGGGCGTTCGGCGGGCAGCCCCAACTCCGGCAGCGTGTAGACCCTGGGGTAGACGATGAACGGGTCCCAGTGCTCCTCGTCAGACTCCACGGCGTTGAAGCCGAAGATGTCACCGGTGTTCATTCGCACCGGCCCGATGCGGTAGTAGCCGCGCTGCGGCGTCTCCAGCGTCAGGGGCCAGTTGATCCGCTCGTACCAGCTGAGGTGGGTTGAACGGACGAGATAGACGTAGCCCGGCGAGCCCGTGTTCGCCGTGCGCGCCTCGTCGATCAGAACGCCCTCAGGTAGCGGGTCGCGGACCTCGATCCACGGGATCGGCAGCAGCTTGTCGTTGATCAGACGCAGCGTCAGCGAGAGCTTCTCGCCCTGGAAGGCGCGGTTCTCCGGGATGATGCGCTGGTAGCTGACGCCGTCCATTACGTGACGGGCCCAGAAGCGCGCCACGAAGCCCGCAGCCATCAGGAACACGGCCAGCCCGATGACCGGCCCGTTGCCCAGGGCGATACCCACGAGGACCAGGCCCGTTGTCAGCCAGAACCAGTTCTGGCTAAGCCACACGGGCCCAACCTCCCTGCGCCCCGCCCGCGGGCAATTTGGCAAACGGGCAAGCTGCCGCGCATCCGGCAAGTTCCCTCTTCCTGAGCGAGAGGGCTACGGTGAGGGGATCACCGTGACCGTCGTCGTACGTCGCGGTTTCATTCGCCCGCGCTGCCATGCCTGCTAGCCTTCGACCGGCACCGGGACGCTCTCGATGACCTCCTGCATGACGGAGGCGGCGTCGCCACCGCGCAGGCGGCTCTGAGAGCTGAGGATCGCCCTGTGGGTCAGGATGTACGGCGCCAGGAACTTGACGTCGTCCGGCAGGACGTAGTCGCGCCCACGTAGCGCCGCCAGCGCCCGCGAGCCGCGGTACAGGCCGAGGCTGCCGCGCGGGCTGGCGCCCAGCTCGAAGGCGTGGTGCTTGCGCGTGGCCTGGGTCAACTGCACCACGTAGCGCCGCACCGACGGCTCGACGAAGATGTGGGGCACCTGCGCCGCGAGCTTTGTCAGCTCGTCCGCGGTCACCACGGCGTCGAGGTCGTTGAGCGGGCTGGTCTCCTCGAACCGGGTCAGCACCTCTTCCTCTTCCGCTTCACTGGGATAGCCGAGCGCGATGCGCATGAAGAAACGGTCCAGCTGCGCCTCCGGCAGGGGGAACGTGCCCTCCAGCTCGATCGGGTTCTGGGTCGCCAGGACGAGGAACGGCCGCGGTAGCGCCTGGGTCACGCCTTCGACCGTAATCTGGTGCTCCTCCATCGCCTCCAGCAGCGCGCTCTGAGTCCGGGGCGTCGCGCGGTTGATCTCGTCAGCAAGCACGATGTTGGCGATGATCGGCCCCGGCCGGAACTCGAACTCGCCCTGCTTCTGGTTGTAGAAGTTGATGCCGGTGATGTCGGAGGGCATCACGTCCGGCGTGAACTGGATACGTCGGAACTCGCAGCCGATCGAGCGCGCGATCGACTTCGCGAGCATCGTCTTGCCGATGCCGGGGACGTCCTCGATCAGGATGTGGCCGTCCGAGAACAGCGCCACCAGCACCAGGTCGATGATGTCGTCTTTGCCGACGATGACGCGCTTAATGTTGCCCTTGACCCGCTCGGCGACCTCACGGATCGCCGAGGCCGCTTCGCTGGCGGCCTTGCGGCTCGTCTCGCTCGTCATGCTGCCCCCCGTCTTGCCCGGCCCGCCGCTGCTTGTCATAACAGCGCAGCGGCCGAAGTCAACCCAGCATATCAGCCGCAGGAGCGAATTTCGCCTCTGCTGCTATCCTCGTTTCACCTGAAGGAGGGCAGCATGTCTGAGACGACGCCCCTGGTCGAGAACGCCTTCGAGAGCGCACAGACCCAGCTGCGGCAGGTTGCTGCGACGCTCGAAATCGACCCCGGCGTGATCGAGCTGCTGTCCTATCCCAAGCGCGAGCTGACCGTCCACTTCCCGGTGCGCATGGACGACGGCAGCATCCGTATCTTTACCGGCTACCGCGTGCACCACAACGACGCGCGTGGTCCCGTCAAAGGGGGCATCCGCTACAGCACGATGGTCACGCAGGACGAGGTGCGCGCCCTTTCGATGTGGATGACCTGGAAGTGCGCCGTGGTCAATCTGCCCTACGGCGGCGCCAAGGGCGGCGTCGTTGTGGACCCGCGCGCGCTCTCGGAACGCGAGCTCGAGCGCCTGACGCGACGCTACGCCTCAGAGATCGACATCATGATCGGCCCCGCCGTGGACATTCCGGCGCCGGACCTGGGTACGGACGGGCGGATCATGGCCTGGATCATGGACACGTACAGCATGCACCGCGACTACTCCGTGCCCGGGGTGGTGACCGGCAAGCCGATTGAGATCGGCGGCAGCCTCGGGCGCGTCGAGGCCACAGGGCGCGGGGTCACGTACGTCACGCTGGAAGCCTGCCGCCGACGGGGCGTCTCCCTGCAGGGCGCGACCGTTGCCGTGCAGGGCTTCGGCAACGTCGGCTCCGTGACGGCGCGGCTGCTGCACGAGGCGGGAGCGAAGGTCGTTGCTGTGAGCGACCGCTACAGCGGCGTCTATAGTCCGGCAGGTCTCGACGTGAAGTCGTTGTACGAGCACCGCGCAGCGGGAGGTTTGCTGGCCGAACACCCGCTGAAGCATGAAGACGTCACGAACGATGAGCTGCTGGAGCTGCCGGTCGATATCCTGATCCCGGCCGCGATCGAAGGGCAGATCACGGAGCGCAACGCCGGCCGCGTGCAGGCGGCGAACGGCCCGACCACGCCTGGCGGCGACTCCATCCTCGCGCAGCGTGATATCTACGTGGTGCCGGACATCCTGGCCAACGCCGGTGGCGTCATCGTCTCTTACTTCGAGTGGGTGCAGGACCTGCAGTCGTTCTTCTGGGAGGAGACGGAGGTCAACCAACGCCTGCAGCGGATCATCACCAACGCCTACAACGAAGTTTCTGCCGTGGCGGAAGAGCGCAACCTGCGCCTGCGCGACGCCGCGATGGTCGTCGCTTTGCGCCGCGTCGTCGAAGCGATCCGCATCCGCGGGATATACCCGTAGCTCACATGACTCCGGGCCTGATCGTCCTGTTTGGCGGTCCTGCCGGCGCGGGTAAGACGACGCTGGCTGCTGCCTGGTGCGCAACGCGCGAACGTGCTGTCCACCTGCAGCTCGACGATATCAGGTCGTTCATCGTCTCTGGACTTGCCGATCCGCAGGGAGGCGGTCCCGAAGTTGGTCAGCAATACGCGCTGGCGGTCACTGCCTGCTGCTCGCTGGCCCGCGTCTTTGCTACGGGTGGCTACGACGTGGCTGTTGACGATGTCCTGGAACCGCCGGCCTTCGAGGCCTGCTGGCGTCCCGAGCTAGAGGATCTGAATCCTGAAGTGCTGATAGTCTTGCCGTCCATTCAGGAGACGCTGCGGCGTTCAGTCTCTCGGCAGAAGCGAGTCAAGCAGGAACTAACCAAGCTGCAACACGCTGCAAGCCAGGTTTGGCCTGCCGCGCTGTGCCTGGACACGACCGGTCTGAGCGTCGCTGAAAGCCTGGCACTCGCCAGATCGAGAGGCCTGCTGCCATAACTGCGGCAGCTTTTCGCCACCAC
>DATDOP010000237.1:0-4030 GCA_035293185.1 Dehalococcoidia bacterium
AGACACTCAGCCCGCTGAGGCGGAGGAGCGCTCGGAGCGCCTCTGACGAGGCAGTCATGAAGATCGTCTCGGTGGTCGGCGCGAGGCCGCAGTTCGTCAAGGCTGCCGTGTTGAGCCGCGCGCTGCGTGAGCGCCACGAAGAGGTGCTGGTACACACCGGCCAGCACTACGACGACCTGATGTCGGACGTCTTCTTCCGCGAGCTCGGCCTGCCCACGCCGGACGCCAACCTCGGCGTCGGCTCGGCGAGCCACGCGGCGCAGACGGCGCGCATGCTAGAGGCGCTGGAACCGGTGCTCCTGGCGCAGCAGCCGGACCTCGTGCTGGTCTACGGCGACACGAACTCGACCTTGGCGGGCGCGCTCACCGCGTCGAAGCTCAACCTGCCCCTGGCACACGTCGAAGCCGGTTTTCGCAGCCACAACCGCGCCATGCCGGAGGAGATCAACCGCGTCCTCACCGATCACGTCGCGCGCTACCTGTTCTGCGTCACCACCGTCTCGGTCGACTGCCTTCGCCTCGAAGGCATCACGCGCGGCGTCCACCAGGTCGGTGATCTGATGTACGACTCGCTGCTGGCGGTGCTGCCCCGCGCCCAGACAATCGAGGACACGGTCCTGGCACGCTACGGCATCGCTACCGGCACCTACTTCCTCTCGACCATCCACAGGCCCGCCAACACGGACGACCCGGCCGCAATGCGTTCGATCTTCGCGGCGTTCGCCCGGCTGGACGCACCGGTCGTGCTGCCGCTGCACCCGCGCACAAAGGCCGCGCTCGCCGAAGCGTCGATCATACCGCCGGCCAATGTCACGGCGGTCGATCCTGTGGGCTACGTCGAAATGCTGGCCCTCGAGCGCAACGCCAGGGCGATCCTCAGCGACTCCGGCGGCGTGAGGCGTGAGGCTTACTTCCTCGGCGTACCGTCTGTTACCCTGCGAGACGACACTGAGTGGCCGGAGACGCTGCCCACCGGCTGGGACGTGCTCGCCGGCGCCGATGCCGACAAGATCGTAGAGGCCGCGCACAGGCCACGGCCGCAGAACCCGCCGCCACCGATCTTCGGAGACGGACACGCGGCAGCCCGAATCGTCGAGGTACTCGAACGTGATCCACCCAACCGCTGAGGTCGAACCGGGCGCGCAGATCGGCGAAGGCACGAACATCTGGCGCCACGCGCACATCCGCGCCGGTTCGGTAATCGGTGCCGGCTGCAGCCTCGGCTACGGCGTCTTCGTCGATGCCGGCGTGACCATCGGTGACCGCTGCAAGCTGCAGAATCGCGTCAGCGTCTACCACGGCGTGACGATTGAGAACGGCGTATTCATCGGGCCGCACGTGGCGTTCACCAATGACAAGATCCCGCGCGCGATCACGCCGGATGGCGAGTTCAAGACCGTGGACGACTGGGCGGTACTGCCCACGCTGGTCCGCGAAGGCGCGTCGATCGGTGCCGGCGCCGTGATCCTGCCCGGTATCACGATCGGCCGCTGGGCGATGGTCGCAGCGGGCTCGCTGGTGAGCCGCGACGTGCCGGACCACGGACTCGTGGCGGGCAACCCGGCGCGCCTCGCGGGCTACGCCTGTGCCTGCGGCCGCACCTTGATTGCACGCGGCGAGACTCTCTACTGCGCCCACTGCGACCGCACCTACGACCTGCCGCCTCTGCCGGAGCATCCGTGATCCGCATCGCCCAACCCCTGATCGGCGACGCGGAGCGCGAGGCCGTGCTGGCGGTCCTCGACTCCGGGCAGCTGGTCAACGGCCCGGTCACGCGCCGCTTCGAGGAGGCGTTCGCGCGGCAGGTCTCAGGCACGCGCGAGGCGATCGCGGTCTCGAGCGGCACGGCGGCGCTGCACCTGGCGCTGCTTGTGCACGGCGTCGGCCCCGGCGACGAGGTGATCACGACGGCGTTCAGCTTCCAGGCAACCGCCAACATGATCCTGGCGACAGGGGCCAAACCCGTGTTCATCGATGTCGGTGACGACGGCAACATCGACGCTTCGCGAGTCGAACGAGCCGTTACGCCCCGCACGAGGGCGCTTCTGCCGGTGCACCTCTACGGCAGGCTCTGCGACATCGCGGCGCTGCAGAAGACCGCGAAACGTCACGGGCTGGCGCTGATCGAGGACGCGGCCCAGGCCCACGGCGCCGAAACCGGCGGCAAACGCGCCGGCAGCTTCGGCACCGGCTGCTTCTCCCTTTACGCCACGAAGAACGTCACGGCGGGCGAAGGCGGCGTCGTGACCACAGACGACCCCGAAATCGCGGGGCGAGTGCGCAGGCTGCGCTCCCACGGTGAGGAGCAGCGCTACGAGAGCGTGGAGCTCGGTTACAACTACCGCATGTCGGAGATGTCGGCGGCGCTGGCGCTCGCCCAGCTGCCGCGCTTGCGCAACGACACTCAGCGCCGCCGTCGCAACGCCGCGGTGCTCGGCCACGAGCTGCAGGGCGTGATCCTCCCCCGCGAGCCACGGCCCGCCGCACAGCACGTCTGGCACCAGTACACGGTGCGCGTGCCCCAGGGCCGGGACGAGCTGCGAGAGTACCTGCGCGGGCGCGGCATCGAGACCGGCGTCTACTACCCGCATACGCTGCCGGGTCAGGCCCTCTACCGCGGCCTCGGCTACGACGAGGCGCCGTTCCCGGTCGCCCGGCGCCTGGCAGCAGAGGTACTATCGCTGCCGGTGCATCCCGGGCTCAGCGAAGCAGACCTTGAACAGATCGTCACGGCGGTCAACGAGTGGACGGGCTCGTGACGCGCGAGCTCGCGGCCGGAGTCGCCGGCCTCGGCTTCGGGGCGAACCACGCCCGCGTCCTCGACCGGCTGCCGGGAGTGCATCTCGCCGCGGTGTGCGACCGCGACCAAACACGTCTCAACGCGGCAACACGGGGACGCCGGGCGACCGCCTACGACAACTTCGAGACGATGCTGCGCGAAGAAAAGCTCGACGCCGTCGTGATCGCCGTGCCGGAGAAGCTCCACCTGCCTTTCGCGCTCCTGGCTATCGCGGCGGGGTGCGCCGTGCTGGTCGAGAAACCGCTGGCAACGTCGTACGAAGAAGGCGCGAAGCTGGTGCACGCGGCGGCAGCGGCCGGCGTGCCGCTGATGGCGGGCCACATCGAGCGCTTCAACCCGGCCGTGCAGGAGCTGCGGCGCCGCGTTTATGCCGGGCAGGTTGGCGAGGTGCTGCACCTCGCTGCCCGCCGCACCGCGCCGATGCGCGTACGCACCCAGGACGTCAACGTGGTCCACGACAGCGCCCTGCACGACATCGACGCGATGCGTTACGTGCTCGGCCGCGAGGTCGAGAGCGTGTTCGCGCAGGGCCAACGCGACGTTCTGCAGCCCTTCGAGGACAGCATCGCCGGCGTGATGCGTTTCGCCGGGCCCGACGGAGCCAGGGGCGCGGTGGGCAGCCTCGAGGTGAACTGGCTGTCGCCGCTGCGCATCCGGGAGCTGACAGTTCTTGGCACCAAGGGCATCCTCGTGCTCGACTACGCCGCCCAGACGCTGGAGTTCCATGCAGCGTCGGCGAGACCCTCGAGCGCCGCCCGCGACTGGTCTACGGAGGCCTCCCGCCTGCGCGACCCCAGCGCTCAGATCCCAATTGAGCGCCGAGAGCAGCTGGTCGTGGAGCTGACCGCCTTCGTCGAGGCCGTCCGTGACGGCTCGCCGATGCCCGTGAGCGGCGAAGACGCGCTGCAGACGCTGGCCGTGGCCGACGCGCTGACGCAGTCGGCGCGGACGGGACAGCCCGTGCAGGTGCGCCGTGACTAGGGTCGCGGTCGTCGGGCTGGGCAAGATCGGCCTGCCGCTGGCGGCGCTCTACGCCGGCAAGGGCATGCAGGTCACCGGCTGCGACATCAACCCGGCGGTTGTCGAAGCCGTGAACCGCGGCGAATCGCCGGTGCGGGGCGAGCCGGGCCTCGACGAGGCGGTGCGCAAGGCAGTAGACGCGGGCGCGCTGCGCGCCACGACCGACACCGCGGCCGCGGTGGCCGAAAGTGACGTTGTCGTGGTCATGGT
>DATDOP010000238.1:0-22145 GCA_035293185.1 Dehalococcoidia bacterium
TGCCGTGAACGCCGCGAGGACGGAAAACCACTCGTCGGTGCTGAAGTCACGAAACGCCGGGTGAACGTCAGGATGGGCCGGAATCTCACCCTCCGGCCACCATTCATCGAAGGTCCGCCATTGCTCGGCGCTGAACGCGAGCCCCTGGGTGTAAGGCAGACGCAGGAAGAAGGCGTCGGTGCCGTCCGCCAACGGCTCGAAGGGCTCGCGCGTAAACCCGTTGAACCAGAGGCCGTAGAGGCACACCCCGGCAATCCGATCGTCACTCGCGTAGCAGGACAACGTCTGGGACGCAAAGCGATAGTAAGGCGGAGCGACAGTCAGGTCGTCCTCCAACAGCACGACGCCCCCGAAGCGCTGCGACTGCCGGCCGCACTCGCGGAAGTGCCGCACGAGGCCCAGGCGCCGCGGCTGTTCGATGACCTCCTTCGGCCCGAATCGCCACTCGAACGCGTCCGCCGCGGCGACCACATCCGGAGACACACCCGAGGGGCCGCGGTCGATCGAGATGACCAGCGGCACCTCCACGCCTTCAGGGTAGGTCGCTGTCTTCAGCGAGGTCAGGAGTCGATTCAGGGCCAGCGACCGGTTGTAGGCAATCACCACGACCGCGGCGGTCATGCCAGCAGACACTCACGCGCCGCGCGGGCGGCGATGCGCAGCGCAATCTGGATGCGCTTGCCGTCGGCAGGTGGCTGCCAGTCGTCGAACAACGTATCGGCCGCCACCAGCAAGGACGCCGTCTCCACACCGAGAGCCGACCCGGCGGCGAGGAACGCCGCGGTCTCCATATCGACGAGCACGGCGTCCCTGGAGCGGTACTTCAGCACCTCGGGTGCCGTTTCTCGGTACGGGGCGTCGGTCGACCACACGCGGCCGGCCGTAAAGCCGATGTCGCGATTGGCCAGAGTCGCTGCCAATCGCCCCGAAAGCTCATCTGCCACCTCGACTTCGGCAGCGCCCGGGACGTAGTGCTTCGAGGTCCCGTCCTCGCACACTGCATCCGAGACCAGCACGATGGTCCCGCTAGGCACCTCGGCGTAAAGGCTGGCTGCGAGGTCCACGGAAACGATCGCCTGCACGCCGATCGCCGCTAGCTCCTCGACCACCACGGCCGTCGGTGGCCCACCGACGCCGAAGTTGCCCGCGATACCCAACCTGCCACCGCCCACTACGTGCAAATCGCAGAACAGACCTTTCTGCTTTCCGCCACTCAGTCGCGGAGTCAGCGCCCTGAACAGGGACGCCTGGTGAGTCAGGATGACGCCTCGTGGCGCCCGTATGCGGTCCATGCGACCGGTCGCGCGACGCCAGTCCAGCATCTTCCGAGCCGTCAACAGACCTGGCTGAAGAACCGGCAGCTTGTCCTGGGCCATACGGCGATCTTAGCGCCGTAGCTCTCTGCTTGCCTTAGCCTTGCCCATCGAAGGTGTGATAGGCTGTTCGAAAGCCCCCCACACGTTCCCTCGCTGGTTCCCTTACATTCACCGTCGCGGGCAACGTGATGGATTTCTAGTCCATAGGAGTTCGCCAATGCGGGTCTTTGGCCGACTCTCCCTCAGCACCCGCCTCACCATCCTTGCCGTCGCGACTCTGTTTCCACTCGCCATTCTCGTCGTTCTCAACAACTTCGATAACCGGCGCGAACGCAGGGACGCCGGCCTGGCGGAGGCTACGTCTGCCGCAACCGGCGCCGCTTCCGCCCTGCAGGGCTTCGCCCGCAACCTCGATAGCTTCCTTGACGCCGCCGCTCTCGTGCTGGGCAGCAACGACCAGCCGCTGACCCAGGAAGCCACGGCTCCCTACCTGAAGAGCCTCTCCTCTCGCAACGAAAACATCACCGCACTGTTCATCACCGACCTGCAAGGACGTATTCAGGCTTCCTCCGCGGACGGGAGCCAGCTGGGGCAGGACCTCAGCGAGCTCTCCTTCATCCAGTCCCTCCGCTCCGGCCTCGATAGCGTCTGGTCCGCCGGCGGCACCGAGAGCGCCGACGTCATCGCCACCTATGGCCGCACCATCTCCGGCCCTGACGGCAAACCCAAGGCCTACCTTGTCGCGGCCTTCGACCCGACGGAATTAATCGAATCGCTGCTAGAGGACCTCCCCGACGACGCCAACTTCGTCCTGATCGACCAGACGGGCCACCTGATCTTCTCGGCCCGGGACCCGGATCTTGTGGAGGCAGCCGTCGCCATCGGTGAATCGTCGCTGGTCATGACTGCCCTCGATGGCCGCCTTCAGCGCATCGATTCGCAGTCGACGCCGTTCGATGACGGCGCGCGATTCGGGGCTCTGGCGCCGATTCAGACGATGGGCTGGGCGGTTGGTTACACGCGCTCCCAGGACATCCTCGATAACGAGCTGCGCAAGGACCTTCTGCGTGACCTCGGTGCCGTTGCCGCGATCATGCTGACGACGGTCCTGGCGCTGACGGTCGTCTCGCGTCAGATCACGCGCCCCCTCGCCATGCTGGCGCGTGCCGCGGCAGCGCTGGGCAGCGGCCGGCGCATGGACGTCGGCCGGCGCACCTCCGACCCCGATATCGCCGAGCTGCAGCAAGCATTCGCGCGCATGAGTGATTCGGTTGCGCGCCGGGAGCAGCAGCTGCTGGAACAGGCACAGTTGCTCGGCAGCCTCGAGGAAGCGGCCGCGTCGATTGCGTCAGACCTCGACTTCCAGCAGACCGTGCGCGCGATCACGGATATCGGCTCCCGGCTGACGGAGTCGACCCACGGCGCCTTCTTCTACCAGACCGCTCCTGACGAGCCCTACCGTCTCTTCACCGCGGGCGCGGAGATGGTGACGCTCTCTGCGGAAGGTGTGAACGTCCTCATCGCCAGCATGCAGGCCGTCGGCAGCGGCGCCCTGCGCATGGCGGACGCCACGCGCGCGCAGTACACGGAGCGTATCGGCAAGCTGTTCAACGGAGAGGGCGAAAACGCTGCCGCTGACCCCGTGAAGAGCGTGCTCGCCGTCCCCGTCTACACCGGCCAGCGGCGCCTGATCGGTGGCTTGATCTTCGGTCACACAGACGCTGCCTTCTTCACGGAGATGCACGAACGCCTCGCCCTGGGAATCGCCTCCTGGGCAGGCATCGCGCTGGACAACGCGCGCCTCTACGCCGAATCACAGGCCGCCCAGGCCGAGCTTCGCGAAGCTGCGCGGGCCAAGGACGACTTCCTCGGCATCGTCTCCCACGAGCTGCGCACGCCGATCACGACGATCTACGGTGGCGCTCGCCTCCTGGGTGCGCGCCGCCACCAGCTCGCCTCGGAAAACGCCGATGAGCTGATCTCAGACATCGAACAGGAGTCGGAGCGCCTCTACCGGCTCGTGCAGAACCTGCTCGTCCTCGCGCGCACTGAGACCCGCGCCGAAGTGGAAAAGGAGCCCGTCTCGCTGCCGCAGTTGATCCAGAAGCTGATGGCCACCTTCGCGCGCCGGCGTCCCAACCGCGTCGTGGACGTGCACATGCAGCCCGGAGCCGAGATCGCCTGGGCGGAGGACTCCTACCTCGACCAGATTCTCCTGAACCTGGTCACCAACGCGGACAAGTACAGCCCTCCCGACAAGCCGATCGAGATTGACGTCAGCATCGAAGGCGAAGAGCAGATGTTC
Organism: Dehalococcoidia bacterium; assembly: GCA_035293185.1. Classification (GTDB taxonomy): domain Bacteria; phylum Chloroflexota; class Dehalococcoidia; order DSTF01; family WHTK01; genus WHTK01. The sequence goes on from DATDOP010000238.1 coordinate 3,622, forward strand.
CGGGTATTGGATCACGGCCCCGGCGTTTCCGAAAACGAGATCGAGCGCATCTTCGAAAGCTTCTTCCGTTCCAGCAAGACGGCCGCCAGCGCGCGCGGCACCGGCGTCGGGCTCGCCGTTTGCCGCCGCCTCGTGGAGGCGCAAGGAGGGCGCATCTGGGCCAACCTCAGACCTGGCGGCGGCCTCGAGGTCGGTTTTGCGCTGCCCGCCCTCGTCGACGTTGAGGTGCCTGTCTAGGCTCCAGCACGCAGCCGGTAGATCGGCGGCAGCGTGCGGTCTTCTTCGACCAGCGTTATCCCGTCGATCTCCTTCAGGTCGGCCTCGCTGAACTTCACGTCCAGCGCCTTGACGTTGGCTTTGATGTGTTCCGGCCGGTCCGCGCCCGCGATCACCGTGGCCATCATCGGCCGCGTCAGCAGCCAGGCAATCGACATCTGGGACAGCGTCCAGCCGTGATCCTCCGCGAATCGCTTGAGCTTCTCCTGCACCGTCCAGTTGCGGTCGCTGTTCCAGGTCTTGAACGTCGGGCGGATCGCGCCGCGTGAACCGGCCTCCGGCGCCACGTCGCGCTGATACGCACCGCTGAGCAGGCCGCCCGCCAGCGGGAAGTAGGGGATCATGCCGAGCCCATACTTGCGGCACATCGGCTCCATGCGTTTCTCGATGTCGCGGTAGAGCAGGTTGTAGAAGTCCTGGCAGGAGACGAACTGCGTCAGGTTGTGCATCCGCGCCAGCCACTGCGCCTCCGCCACCTCCCATTCGAAGAAGTTCGAGCAGCCGATGTAGCGCACCTTGCCCTGACGCACCAGGTCGTTCAGCGCCTCCATCGTCTCGGCTATCGGAGTGCTGCGGTCCGGCGTGTGGACCTGGTAGACGTCGATGTAGTCGGACTGCAGGCGCCGCAAGCTGGCCTCACAGGCGTCGAAGATGTGCTTGCGCGAAGCCCCGGTCTCGTTCGGTCCCGGCCCGACGCGATTGCCGAACTTCGTCGCGACGATTGCCTCATGCCGGCGTCCTTTGAGCGCCTGCCCTAGCAGCGTCTCGGAGCGTCCTTCGAAGTAGCTGTCCGCGGTGTCGAAATAGGTCACGCCCTCGCCAAGCGCCGCGTCCACAATCGCTGCCGCGGCCGGTGCATCGACTTCGTTGCCGAAGGGATTGCACCCCAGGCCGACCGCCGAAATCCTGAGCCCGGACCTACCCAGTTGGCGATATTCCATGGCGTTTTGCCTCACTCTCGTCGCTGAATCTGAAGACGCGCCAGAGAATACCACTTCACCTGCCGAGAAGAACCGTAAAGTCACTCACATTTCACACGCAACGTATTGCATCACAATGCAATACGCTTACCATTACGCCATGACCCGAGACATGCGACTGCTGTTCTCCCGCGCGCACCGCACCACGACGCGCTACTTTCAGGACCGGGCCGCAGAGGAAGACCTCTCGATCGTCCAGGCCCAGGCGCTCATGGTCATTGACGTCAACCCCGGCATCAACGTTGGCACGCTCGCTGCCACGCTGAGCAAAGACCAGGCATCGACTTCGATCGTTGTCGACAAGCTGATGGGCCTCGGCCTGCTCACGCGCGAGACGGACCCCGAGGACCGCCGCCGCGCCCAGCTTTTCCTCACCCCGGAGGCGAAGCCGATCGTCCATCACGTCGAAGGCGCGCGAGACGACATCAACCGGCTGGTCTTCGACGCGCTGGGTAGCGAGCGTGCTCAAGCATTGGAAGCGTTGCTCCAGGAGTTGCTCGAGGCCATTGAGGGCAACGAAGCCCGGGGAACCGTCTAGAAGACGCACCCGCGTCAGGAGGGATTCAATGAGCAAGTTCCGCATCATGCCCCACGGACGTCTGCAAGAGTGGGTGGCTGAAGAGAAAGGCTACTACGCCGCGGAGGGCCTCGACTACGAATTCGTGCGTGAGGCTCGCGTAGGTCGCGCCGCCATGGCCGCGGCCAGCGTCGAGTCGGCAGACGGCGTAGCCGCGCCGGTGCTAACCGGTGCTTTCGAGTCCATGGAAGCGGGACGCTCCTGCGACGTCAGCTCCGCCTGCCACTGGGCAGTGAACATGGCTTCGTCGGCGGTGCACGGCGTGATGTGGGGCCACGCCTACGGGGTCACGCCCGGCGGCATCTACGTCCCGCCCGAGTCGCGAATCACACGGCCCGAGCAGCTACGCGACATCGAGATCGGCGTCGGTTATCACTCCGGTAGTCACTTCTCCGCGCTGCAAGCTCTCGAGTCCTTCATGTCGCCGCGAGACGCGAGGCTGCGTTTCATCGGCAGCCCGCGCGAACGTCTCGACATGCTTTTCGACCGCGAGACCGAGGCCGCCAACGTCTTCGGCGTCCAGCGCGAGATCGTGGAGCAACTGGGCTTCCGCAAGGTTCTGGACACGACCTTCATGATCGGCTTCTTGATCAACGGCGACGCCGCCACCGAGGACTGCGAGAAGTACTTCAACGCCCTGCGCAAGGCGCAGCGCGACATCGACCTGGAGCCGGAGCGCTACAAGCACTACTTCCTCCAGGACGTGCCTGAGCGGTACCGCGACCTCGTCGATGTGCGCGCCTTTGGTCTGGCGGAGCGCATCATCTTCGAGCCCTACACGCGCGAGATCTATGAGCGGACGCATCGCTGGATGCTGGATCTGCAGATCTTCCCGCGGGACCAGATGGGCGAAGCCAACTACGAGAAAGCCGTCCTCGTCTAGCCGGCAGGAGTGCGGCGCTGTCCTACTCCCCGATCTTCTTTGACCTGGACGGCACCCTGACCGACGCCAGCGTGGGCATCACGCGCTCCGTCCAATACGCGCTGGCGAAGTTCGGCATCGCGGAGAGGGCCGAGAACCTCAAGCACTTCATCGGCCCACCGCTGCACCATTCCTTCATGGCCGGCTACGCGTTTGACGAGCCGGCGGCCCGGCAGGCCGTCGAGCACTACCGCGAGTACTTCGGCGCGACCGGCATCTACGAGAACGTCCTGTTTCCCGGTATTCCGGCGTTGCTCGGCGAGCTCAAGGCGGACGGACGGAGCCTCTCCGTCGTGACTTCAAAGCCCACGTTCTACGCTGAGCAGATCGTCCGTCACTTCGGCCTGGATGGCTTCTTCGACGCCGTAATCGGCGCGGAAATGGACCTCTCGAACTCAGAAAAACCATTGCTAGTCGGCCTCGCGATCGAGCGCTTCGCCTCGCCTGAACCGAGCAAGGTTGTGATGATCGGCGACCGGGAACACGATGTCCTCGCTGCTCAAGCTAACGGCATCGATTCGATTGCCGTAACCTACGGCGCCGGCTCCCGTGACGAACTCGTTGCCGCGCGTCCCTCTCGCATCGTCGATTCCATTGAGGAACTCGGCTCGGCCCTAGGACTCTAGTGCGGCGGACCTCAGCTTGACCGTGGTGCCCTTGCCCGGGCTGCTTTCGACCTCGAGCCGTGCCCCGATGCTCGCCGCGCGTTCTGACATCGAGACCAGTCCCATGTGTCCGGGGAAGCTCTGGCCGGAATCGAAGCCGACGCCGTTGTCCCCAACCTCCAGGACAAAGGAGCCGTTGTCGCGTCCGAGGCGCACGCTGGCCTTCGAGGCCCGCGCGTGCTTGACGACGTTGTGCAGCGCCTCCTGCCCGATTCGGTAGAAGATCTCCTTGTGCGCCAGGCTCATCTCCGGCTCCTCCGCCAGCTCTGACGTCACCTCGATACCGTAGCGCGCCGCCGTCGCCGCTATCTGCTTGTCCAGCGCTACCACCAGGCCTTCGATCTCCAGAGACTCCGGGCGCAGCTCAAAGATCAGGGCACGCATCTCTGTCAGGCCCGCTTCCGCCAACGACAGCACGTAATCAACGGGCTCGGCTGCCTTCGACGGGTCGCGGTCGAGTAATGTCCGGGCAGTGCGGGCACCCAGCGCGATGCCATACAGCGCCTGCGACACCGAATCGTGCAGCTCGCGCGCCAGGCGCTGGCGCTCCTCCACTGCCGCCAGCTGCTGCCCTTGTTCATACAGCCGGGCATTCTCGATGGCGACGGCGATCTGGGTCGCGATACCCGTAACCAGACTCGCGTGGTGCTTCGTGTAGAAGCCCTTCTCTTCGTGTGACAGCGTCAGCATGCCGATAAGACGGTCCTTGGACTCGAGCGGCACCCCCATCCAGGAGTGGATCTTGCGAAACGCTGTTTCCAGTAATGCGCCGGACCCCCGCCTGTACGCCGCTGCCAGCGGCGAAGCTCCCCGGACGTCGTCCACGATCGCCGGCTCACCCGAGCTGATGCGGTCCCACAGAGGTTGGATGAGGTCCAGGGGAATGCGCAGCGAGACCGCCTCGCTGGATGCGGTGCTCTGAGAGTCGAGAAGTACGATGCTATCCGCCTCGAGCAAGAACACGGAGCAGCGGCTGTAGTCGGCGATTTCCTTGACTTGCTCGATGATCAACTGCAGCAGCGGTCCCAGCTCCAGCGTGGACGCCACGTTTCGCGAGACGGAGAGCAGCGTTTGCAGCTCCTGGCTGCGGGCCTGCACCTGCTCGTAGAGACGAGCGTTCTCGACAGCGATCGCCACCTGGCTGGCGAAGGCGGCCAGCAGACGCGCGTGGTCCGCGGCGTAAAAAGCCGGCTCCTCGTGGGCCACGGCGAGCATGCCGATTGTCTGGTCCTTGAGGACGAGCGGCACGGCCAGAAAGGAGCGCGTCCGGCCGAAGAATTCTGGCGCACGGCCGGCCGTGGCCCGCTGGTAAACCAGCGCATTGTCCGAACCGTCGCGCACGTCGTCGATTATCACGGCGCGGCCCGCGCTCAGTTCACCCCAGAACGGCTGCATCTCCTCAAACGTGAGCACCCTTCGGCCGGCAGTAGCGTACTCGTCTGTCGCTAACGCGTCACTCTCGTTGACGCGCGAGTTCACCATGAACAAGCCCCCGTCCTGCACGAGAAACAGCGACGCGCGCCAGTGCTCAACCACTCGGCTAATCTGCGCGATGATCAGGTCTAGCAGCGGCGCCAGCTCCAGCGTTGAGGTGACGTTTCCGGAGACGTCGAGCAACGCTCGAAGCTCCTGGGTGCGCTCCTGTACCTGGCGCTCCAACTCCTGGCGCGCGTTGATCCGGTCGGTGATGTCGCGTGCCACCATCACCACCTCGTCCTGAGAGATGGGTGAGAATGCGGACGAGAACCAGTATGTGTGGTCGCCCACGACGTACGGGTATTCCTCCGTCACGGTAGCCCGTTCGTCCAAAGCCTGCCGTATGCTTCCCAGCACTCGCTCTGCTTGATCGTCCGGCACGATGCTGTGAAGTGTCATGCCCTGCAGGTCCTCCGGCGCGACGCCCACCGGGACCGCGTTGGTCTCCGGCAGCCGCGTCACGCGCCCATCGCGGTCGAACACGATCACCCGATCCGTCATGGCGGCGAAGAGTGCGCGCAGCTCCTCTTGCGCCGCCTTGCGCTCAATGACTTCCTGTTGCAAGGCGTCCCTTTGCAGCTCCAACTGCTGCCGGGCAATGACGCGCTCTGTGATATCGCGAACCACCGCCACTACGGATGTGTCTGAGAGGGGTGATACAGCCGCGGAGTGCCACTCGGTGCGTCCTCCCGCTTCCCGCGCGAACTCCACCATGACAGTCCTGCGCTCAAGTAGCGCAGCACGGATCGATTCCAGGATTGGATCGACAATCACCCGCGGCATCACGTCGTAAAGCGTCTGACCAACGCTGCCATGGGTCATCGTGTGCTTCATGGGGGAGCCCGTATCAGCGACGCCAAGGAAACGCCCCTCGCTATCGACTGTGAAAACCATGTCCGTCATCGCGGCAAACAGAGCCCGCAGCTCTTCCTGCGCCGCCTGACGCTCGCGGACCTCCTGACGCAGGGATTCGTCTCGCTGCATGATGCCGTCCGTCATCCGATTGAAGGAGTGGCCCAGAGTGGCAAGCTCATCGTCGCCACGTACTGGGATCCTGATCTGAAGGTCGCCCTGGGCCACAGCGCGCGTCCCGGCCACCAGCGCCTCGATGGGCCGTAACAGCACGCGGCGGTTCAGGTAAGTGGCGCCAACCAGGGCAATCGCGAACAGGATCGCCATTGAAGTCAGCACCACAGTCATCGTCTGGTCTGCTTGCTCATCGATGCCGGCGGTGATTCCACTCGCCTCCGCCGTAAGCTCCGCCACCGGGGCCGCAACCGCGAAGCCGCCGCCGACCTGCGTGAGTGGCGAATACGCGATGAAGAAGTCCTCTCCGGCGATGCGCACACGCTGGGCTCCGCGCTCGCCGACCTTCATCTTCTCCACCAGTCCGGCGAGCACCTCGTTGTTTTGCGACTCCAGCTCGTTCGCCAGGAGGTCGTAAGCGTCCGTTCGCAGAATCTCCCCTCGAACGTCCACGTAAAAGGCGAAGCCATTGCCTGTGGGTTTGACCAGGTTGACCGTCTCTACCAGGTTGCCGATGAGCAGATCGACTTCGAACATGCCGCGGAAGGTGTCGCCCTCGTACACCGGGGTCCGCGCGGTAATCACGAGACCCTGGCCGGCGAGATCTTGATAGGGCGGGGTCCACAGCGTCTTGCGCCCCGGATTGTGCTGAGGGTCCATATCCTCAAACACCTCAGCGAGATCCAGGTCCGGCGGAGTGGTCTCGTACACAGTCCCCCTTGGCGGGTAATAAAGGCCCATGCCGTGAACGCTGACGAAAACGATCGCCGAAGGGTGAAAGCTTTCGTCGGCAATCTCTCCCGGGAACCCGGCGATCAACGCCGGAAACAGTGAGTTGAGAGCCGCTGAGTAGGCGATATCGTCCAGGACACCCGGAGCAAATGTCTCCATCGGCAGGACGATCAGGTCTGCGCCCCTGCCGGGATCAGGGTCCTGCCACAGGCCGGTTGACGTGCGCGTGAGGCGCGAAACATCGAACGGCGCGCTGCCTCCGGAGGCCCTGAATTCCTGCAGGTAACGGGCGGACCGGTGGCCAATCGCGGCCGCCCACTCCATCTGCAATGCGCCGAAATCGGCCTGGGAATTCGCTATCTCTTGGAGGTTCTGCTCCCCCAGTTCTTCGAGCGCTTCGCGACTGCGCGTGTTCGCGTTTTCACGCGTCCGGTTGAAACCGAAATAAACGACTGCCGCCGTGGCAAAACCAACGACGAGGAAGAAGAGCAGTAGGGCGAGGTTCAGCTTCAGCCCCAGGCTGTTGAGCCGGAAGCTCATGGCTAGGACGTGCTCAGCTCGGCGAGGCCATTCTGCGCCGCGTACAGCGCCGCCTGGGTTCGGCTCTGGACGCCGAGCTTGAGGAGGATGTTGCTTACGTGCGTTTTCACCGTCTTCTCACCGATGATCAGCTCAAACGCGATTTCCTTGTTGGCCTTGCCCCGCGCCAGCAGCCTCAATACGTCGTTCTCACGCTCGGTGAGAGCCTGCGGCGCCGGGACCTCGGGCGTGCGAACTTCTCGCATCAAGCGCGCAGCGGCCTGGGGCGAGAGTTGCACCTGACCGGCAGCAGCCGCCTTGATCGCGCGGCGCAGCTCGTCGGATTGCGTGTCTTTGAGCAAGTAGCCGATGGCGCCGGCCTTGATCGCGCCGACCACGGCCGCATCCTCCAGCACGCTGGTCAGGGCGATGACCTCCGTATCCGGCAGCTGCTGCCGAATCGTGCGGGTCGCCTCGATGCCGTCCATGACGGGCATCAGCATGTCCATCAGGACGACGTCCGGGTGCAGTTCGTGGGCCAGCTTGACAGCCTCGGCACCGTCTGCAGCTTCGCCGATGATCTCCAACTCCGGGTCGAGGCCAAGGAACATCTTGAGCCCCTGACGCACGACGCTGTGGTCATCAACTACCAGAATTCGTATTGCCACGCGTGCATTATCGCCCTTTTCGCGCCAATTGCATCCGTCAAAGGTCTGAGACACAAACGTCACTTTCGCCTGACGAAATCCGCCATGGAACGGCACAGACTGGCCCCATCGAATGCGAGGTGTTGAACATGCAGGCCAAGTCAGTCCTTATTAACGACAAGCCCAGAACCCTGATCCTTTCGGGCCTCGCGGTGATCACCGCGCACCTGGTCAACGCGTCATTGTTCCACCTGGAGGCGCCGCTGACGGAGCGAGTCGCCTGGACGGTGCTGGCGCTGTTTGCCACCGCGGTCGCCACCGTGAGCTTTCCTGCCCTTGATGACAGTGCCCGAGGCCTGCTGGCGCTGGCGTATGGCTTGCCGGCCTTCATCTTCGGAATCGGCGTTCATGCGATTCACGTCTACGAGCTCGGCGTCACGGAAAGCAGCTACACCGGCATCCCCATGCTCCTCGCGGGGGTCGTCCTGACCGTTACCGGCGCAACGATGCTCGTCCGGTCCGTCCACGCCTGGTGGCGCAGACTGTTGTTCGCGCCGGCCGGCGTTGCGCTTGTAGTGGTTGGCGTCTTCCCGGCAACTCTCGCCGTCTTCGCCACCAACGTACCGGTGGTCGAGTGCTGCGAGGAAACGCCGGCCGACCGCGGGCTCGCCTACGAGGACGTGACTTTCGAGACCGAACAGGGGCTCACGCTGAGCGCCTGGTACATCCCGTCCACCAACGGCGCCGTCGTCATTACCGCGCATGGAGCCGGCAACAACCGCTCCACCGTCATGGACGAAGCGGCGATGCTGGCCAGGCACGGCTATGGCATCCTCATGGTCGACCTGGAGGGCTTCGGCGACAGCGACGGCCGTGCCAACGCCTTCGGCTGGGTCGGCGCCCGCGACATACACGCTGCGACTGCCTACCTCGCCTCCAGGCCGGATATCGATGCATCACGCATTGGCGGCCTCGGGCTCTCGATGGGCGGCGAGGTGCTGCTCCAGGCAGCCGGAGAATCGACTGACCTGCGCGCGGTCGTCGCGGAGGGCGCCACAGGACGCACCGCGAAGGACTTCAGCGAGCTCGAATCGGGCGGCGACAACATGCTGGTCTTCCACACAGTGGCCGGCACGGCGATGCGCTTGATCTCGGGCGAAGACGCACCGCCTCCGCTCATGGAGATGGTGGCCCGGATCGCTCCGCGTAATGTGTTGCTTATCGGCTCGCAGGTCCCGGACGAGCTCGACTTGATGGCCCGGTACAAAGACATCGGTGGCGAGTCCTTCGAGATCTGGTTCATCCCGGAGGCGAAGCACGTCGGCGGCTTTGACCTGCACCGCGAGGAGTACGAGCAGCGCGTTATCGCCTTCTTCGACAACGCCTTGCTCCCTGATGGACTCACAGCACAGGTTCCTTAGGCGATCAGATTTCAAGTGCGAAGGGACGGCCCGGCGGGCCGTCCCTTCGTCTTTTCTCCGCCGCCTCCGCCTTTGTGCGGAGCTTCGTCCTAGGCTCTAGGTCTCTCACCAAGTTCATCCTGCAGGTCGATTCGCCCGGGGGGCTGCGCGGCGAGACTATCGGTGTGAAAGCAATACGAATCCTCCTGGTTGATGACCAAAGCAGCGTGCGTCGCGGCCTCGCCATGCGGCTCCAGCTGGAACCCGATATGGCCATCGTCGGCGAGGCTGAGGACGGCATGACGGCCCTCAGCGCTGCCAGCGTCCTACGCCCCGACGTCCTGGTCATGGATTACGAAATGCCCGGCCTGAACGGCGTCGAGACTGCCCGCAAGCTCGGCGAAATGGGCTCAGCCAGCCGGGTGGTCATGCTCAGCATTCACGACCACCCCACCGTCAAACAGGAAGCGGCCGGCGCCGGCATTGAAGCATTCGTTGCCAAGCACCAGCCGAGCGAGGTTCTACTCGCCGCCATCCGAGACGCGGCGGAGAACCGGCAGCGGGAGGGAGCGACATGAACCGATGACCCACTCCCGCGAAAACCACAGATTAACCAACGAATAGAAAGGTCACTCCAATGTTAAGATTCCTCTCTCCCGAAACCATCGCCCGATTCGCAGCCAGGCACCCCTGGTACATCATGGGACTCTGGGTCCTGATCATCGCCGCCGCCGTTATGGGCGCCGGCTCCGCCAAAGAAAGCACCGCCACCGCGGAGAGCACCACTCAGGCTTCCCGCGCTGAAGACGCCCTCAATGCCGCCCGCGGCGAACAGTCCCCGAGTGAGACCATCGTCGTCAGCTCTGAGACGCAAACCGTCGATTCGCCGGCCTACAGGGCCTACGTCGAAGAGCTCACAGACAAGATCCGCGGTCTGGACGGCACCGTAACCAGCGCTGTCAACTCCTACGAGGCAGGCGACGAGAGCCTGGTCAACGCAGACCGCAGCAAGACCCTGATCTCAGTCACACTCGCCGGCGACCTCGACGGCGCCATGGATACAGTTGTCCCGCTGCTCCACCTCCTCGACGATGAGAGTGAAGGCACGGGATTCAAGCTCCTTGCCGCCGGAGACGGCAGCATCAACCACGAAATCAACGAAGTGGTGGAGAAAGACCTGCTAGCTTCCGAGGTCCTTGGCCTGCCCGCCGCGCTCATCGTCCTGATTATCGTCTTCGGCGCGCTGGTGGCTGCCGGCCTGCCGCTCATCCTCTCGTTCCTCGCCGTCCTTGTGGCGGTCGGCATCACAGGCGTGGTGAGTAACTTCGCACCGATGGACGACTACGTGATGAACATGATCATCATGATTGGCCTCGCCGTCGGCATCGACTACTCCCTGTTCATCGTGGAGCGCTTCCGTGAGGAGCGCGCCGCCGGCCTCGCCAAAGTCGACGCTATCACCCTGGCCGGCGCAACGGCCAGCCGGGCGGTCCTGTTCTCCGGCATTACCGTCATCATCGCGCTCGGCAGCCTGCTCATCGTCCCTGAGCTCAGCGGCCTCGCTTACGGCGCAATCGCCGCCGTTATCGGCGCAGTGCTCGCCGCACTGACCATCCTGCCCGCCTCCCTGTCACTGCTCGGCGACAAGGTCAACGCCATCCACCTGCCCGGTCGTGGCGCCCGAGCCCCGCAGGTCGACGGCGAAGGAGTCTGGGGCCGAGTTGCCAACGGCGTCATGCGGCACCCGGTCTACGCCCTGGTTGGCTCCGTTGCAGTGCTGGCCGTCCTGGCCGCTCCCACCGCCACGATCAAAATCGGCGACCCGGGTATCAGCCAACTGCCGCAGAACGTTAACTCCGTGAAGGCATTCAACGTCCTGGACGCAGAGTTCAGCGCCGGCCGCCTGGCCCCCGTTGAAATCGTTGTCCAGGGTAACGTCAGTTCCGCTGAAGTGGCCTCCGCGGTCGACGCACTCGGCGCCGAAATCGCGCGGGACTCACGCTTCAGCAGTTACACCGGCCTCCAGGTCCTCAGCGAAGGCACCGGTCTGGTTGAGGTCTACATCCAGGGCGACAGCTTCGGCAGCGACGCGCAGTCTGCCCTGAAGCAGCTCCGCAGCGACTACATCCCGGCGGCCTTCGCCAACACGGACGCCGAAGTGCTTGTCGGTGGTGGAACGGCCTACCAGGTGGATGCAGTTTCGCTGATGAAGCACTACCTGCCGCTGGTCATCGGCTTCGTCCTGACCCTGAGCTTCGTCCTCCTGATGGTGGTCTTCCGCTCCATCGTTATTCCGGCCAAGGCCATCGTCATGAACCTGCTGTCGGTTGCCGCCGCCTACGGTGTCATCGTCGCGGTGTTCCAGCACGGCATCGGCGCCGGCCAGCTGGGCTTCACCCGCACCGACAGCGTGGCGTCTTTCCTGCCTGCCTTCCTGTTCGCAATCCTGTTCGGCCTCTCCATGGACTACCACGTGTTCCTGCTGAGCCGCATTCAGGAGCGCTTCCTGAAGACCGGCGACAACCGCCTCTCCGTCGCCAGTGGCCTGCAGTCAACGGCGCACATCATCACGGGCGCCGCCGCCATCATGCTGGTCGTGTTCGGGGCCTTCGCCCTGGGCGACCTGGTTCAGTTGCAGCAGATGGGCTTCGGCCTGGCCGTTGCGGTGTTCATCGACGCGACGCTCATCCGCTCCATCCTGGTCCCGGCGAGCATGGAGCTCCTGGGCGACCGCAACTGGTACCTGCCCAGCTGGCTGGAGTGGCTCCCCGAGGTCAACATCGAGGGCAACGCAGCCCCGCGACAGCGCAAGATCGTCCTCGGTCCGGCGCCTCGCATGTCCGGCGAGCTGGTCCCGGTGGAGGTGCGCATCGACTCCTAACCCCGCAACCTCGCGCCTGACGAAGAAGGGAGCCGGCGAATCGCCGGCTCCCTTCTTCGCATTCGTTTGAAGCGCATGAGAGGTTGGCAACTCAGTGAGTTTGTGCTATTCCAGTTCTTGCATAAACCCCGAAAACCGCTGGCTCGTCATATCGGCTTCAATGCCACGCCGAATTCTTGGAGGGTAATGTGGATCCGATAACCCTGGCCGGCGCCGTGACTTCGATCTTGGCTCCCCTGGTGGCGAAGGGAGCGAAAGTGTTTGTGAAGGAGGCAGGTCAGGTGGCCTGCGACAAGGCCCAGGGCCTGCTTGACAGACTCAAGCAGCACTTCGGCGACGACCAGGAGGCGTCAACCGCCATAACTAGCTTCGAAGGCAACCCTGTGCGCTATCGACCGGTAGTGGAGGACATCCTCCAATCAAAGCTTTCGAACGACGACGCTTTCGCGAGTCAAATCGCTGCCCTCGTAGAGGAGATGGGTCCAACGCTTGAGGTGATTCAGCGCATGGATCGCGCGGAGGGCGTCGTGGGTGTCAAGGCACGCGAATTGAAATCTGGTCGCGTCAAAGTCGACCAGAAATTCAAACAGGGCACCAACATCGTCGGTGCAGACATCGACAAGCTCGGCTGAACGGATCGTAGTTGATGAACTGTGCTGCCTGCCACAAGAGCCTACCTAGAGCCGCACGTTTTTGCCCGAACTGTGCCGCGCCTGTGCCGCAGCCAGAGCCAAAACCAGAGGTCAAACCAAGGTCCACAGGCGCGCAGGTTAACGTGTCCACGCGCGTGGGCGAGGGTGAGGCGACTGGGCTACGTGTCAACGAGATCAATCGAGTCGACCAGATCGCACTTACGATTCACAATCCAACCCCGGAGCAGTCCCAGTGGGCGATGGGCATTCAAGGCGTGCCGACGGAGTTGAAGCCCACAAAGCCCGGCGCTCCTGTGAATGACAGCACGCGCGAAAGCCTGGCAGCCATGGAACAACAACTGCAGGCGTTGTCTGAGGAACTACGCCAGAATGACTCCACTTCGCAACAGATGGACCGCGTTCAGATAGGTGACGTCGAACTGTCCAGGGTCGATCTGCTTGTCAAGCAGGCGGTCTTGTTGCGTACAGAGGCCCACCAGATGATCCAGTCCAACATGGAAAAGCACGGTCGCACCAACGCGGTGGCTGGCGGAGGCACCGGCCCGGACGTTCCCGTAGCAGAGGCCACCGCCAAGCTCGAAGAGGCCTACGATAGGTTGCGCGACGCTCGCAGACTGGCGCCGACCGACCCTGAGGTCCTCCTGAATCTGGCGCAGATTATGGGAGACCTGGGGAAGAAACCGCGTGAAGTACAGCCGATCCTTCTGCGGGTGCAGCAGCTGCTCGATCCGCCTCGCGACAACACCGAGCGGTTTCACATGGCCCAGGCGCTCTACCTCTCGGCCACACTCGGCGACGACATCGACAGCGAAGGCGTGGAAAGCGCTCGTAAGCTGTTCTCCAGCCTCGGGCGTGAGGAATGGGTCGCGCTCTGTAATTCAAAGCTTCAGGAAGACCAGGATGACGCTTCAGCGCCATCTCCGTCGCTGGCGTCCGCGTTCCCAGGATCGGCGTTCCCGGCATCGGAATTCGCGCCGCCGCCAGCGATGCCCCCGAGCATGAGCGAAGTCTTCCAGCCCGTCGGTCGATGGAATGTCTCCGTCTCCGACGGAACAAGCTGGGTCTTCGACTTCCTCCCTAGCGGCATCCTTCAAGGTCAAGGCGGCAACATGTTCAGCGGACTACAGCCGGTTGTCGGCCAATGGGCTTACGACCCTTATACCGGCAGGCTCCAGATTGGCGGCGTGACTGGTGGCGTCATGCCGTTTGGGATCATGCTCTTCTTCCAGAAACAAGAGGGCGGAGCCTTCCACGCACTTGGCTCCGACGGCAACACTCACATCCTGAAACGCACGCAATAGCGAAAAGGGAGCCGGCGAATCGCCGGCTCCCTTCTTCGTGTCCTTAGTCGTCAGGCGTTCGCGGGGCTGCGCTCCACCGGCGCCTCGAACTTCTCGCGGCGGTCGCGCAGGGTGTCCCACCAGTCGACGCTGCGCGGCAGCAGAAACTCGCCGGAGCGCATGTGATACAGCTCCGGGTTGTCGACTCCCGGTGGCAGAATGCCGTGGTCGCGCAGGTCCTTCGCAGTCTTGATCAGCTTGCGCCGCGTGCGAATGATCAGCGCGTCCGTCGTCCCCAGGTGCTCGTGAGTACGGTCGTAGATCGTACCCATGCTCTCGGTAACCGCCATGTCCTGCTGGCGAATGCCGGGGATGCCCGAGTAGCTCTTCCACTGGCTCTGGGCCTCGCGGTCGATCTTGTAGTCGTTGTCCTTCGTCTGGTCGATATTGAAGCGGCCGTACCAGCCGCTGCCGTTGGGCAGCCAGGTCGTGGGGCCGCGGGTGCCGCCCTCGACGCCGGCCGAGCGCGGGCCGGGCCCGCCGTTCTGCGCGTCGCCTGCCACCTGCGGCCGCACCAGGACCTCCCAATGCATCGTGTGGTCGTCGTCCATCGGCACGTACATGCCCAGCCAGCCGGCCGGGATCACGGCGTAGAACGGGAACATCATGTGCGCTGTACGCCAGTAGTAGGTGTCTTCTTCCGCCGCTCGATATGCGCCGTACGAAGTACCGATCGGCGTGTCGATGACGCTGAACTTTGGTGAGCGCTCCTTGTACTGGTAATAGTTGAACGTCCCAGGCTCGAAGTCTTCCGCCTTGCTGGCGCCGCCGTGCAAGAAGGCGGCGTGGACGGTGTCCATCTCGCCCTCCCAGCCCTGCATCCAGTTGCACGGCCGCAGGATCATTGTGATCCGCGCGATATCGCCGTTGACAATGTTGTGCTCGATCTCCGGCAGCGGCGGCGGCACCTCGCGCGGACCCATGTAGGTCCAGATCACGCCGTTGCGTTCGTGCGTGGGGTAGGCCGTCGCGTGCACCTTGTTCTTGAAGTTGCTCTCGGCGGGCTCAGACGGCATGTCCACGCAAGAACCCGCGCCATCAAACTTCCAGCCGTGGTAGACGCAGCGCAGCCCTTCTTCCTCGTTGCGTCCAAAGAACAGCGATGCGCCGCGGTGCGGGCAAGCGCTCTGGATCATCCCCACCTTGCCCGAGGTCATACGGAAGGCGATCAGCTCTTCGCCCAGCAGCTTGACTCGCAGTGGCGGGCTGTCCGGCGCGGCCAGCTCGTCCGTGCGTACGGCCGGGATCCAGTACTGCCGCATGACGTTGCCCATCGGCGTGCCGGGGCCGACACGACAGAGGATATCGTTGTCTTCAGCGCTGAGCATTTGCGTTTCTCCTGTTATTTCGCGAGTCCAACGATTATCCCCCTGATTACCCAGGCCTCGTCAATTCGCTAAGGAGCTTTGACTGTCAGTCAGCCGCAATCAGTGCAGGCTGGAAGGTTAGGCTAAGCGACGCGCTCCTGCGCATCCAACGACATGGCGCGCTGGTATTCCTCGACCAGCCGTACGAGGACGCGGGAGAGGAAAACGCCGGGGTGGACGCGCGGATTCAGCTGTTGCTCGCTGCGCGACGACTCCTTGAGCTTCATCAGCGCCAGCTGGTACAGCAGCACCACGTCACGCGGGCTGAGCCCGCGTTCGAGGATCATCCGTACCAGAACGTCCTCGGCGCGGAAGAGCACCTCCGGAAACATGCGCAGCGACGTCTCCAGGTACTCGTGGAACGTCTGCACCACGTCAGCCCAGCGTCGTAGCTCGTTCTCGCGATCGACCGGCAGGGGAATCGTGTAGCCGAAGCGGGAACGGAACAACTTCAGCAGCCAGTTCGCCTCAGAGCTGGCGGTGTCCAGGCCGTAGTGATTGCCGGCGAGGCTGTCCGTTGCTTTGCGATCCTGCTCCATCGCCAGGTCGCGCGCGCACGACTGCACCGCTCGACCGAGCTGAGAGCTGAAGAAGTCGTCCTTGGCTACGTAGTCAGAAGCCCCGTGCTTCACCCAGGAGATGGCGAACCGGGGGTCCTTGTTCGATGACGTGGCGATCAGCTTGATCGCGGGCCGCGTCTGCCGGACGAGGCTCATGAACTGCTGACCGTTCATTCCCGCCAGGTTGTGTTCGAAGACCACGATGTCACACTCGTGCTGCTCCAGCCACGCGAGCGCGGATTCGCCCGTCGATAGCGTGAAGCAGCGCGGGATGCCGGTGCCCAGGACGGCCCGGCACGCAAGCTCCAGGTCTCCACGGTCATCTTCGACGACGAGGACGGTTATCGAGTTGGGGTCGTACTGACCTTGAACCAATACAGAATCTTCCCCCTTGGCAAGATATTCGGCGTCGAGACGCCAAAGGCGTAGGGGTTTCCCGTACAACTTGGCCTTGGAGGCACCAGGAATCTCCTGCTAGACGCCGTGGTTCTCGACCAGCGGCGCCAGAGCGAAGTCCTCCGGCCGCACGCGCCCCTGCTGCAAGTCCAGTGTCGCTTCGATGCCGTTGGCGATGCTGTTGGGCAGCACGACGCCGCCCGAGCGCACGGCGTAAACCTCGGGCGTATCGACGGCCGGCGGTGTCTCACCGAGGTCACGCAACCGTCGTGCCTGGCGCAGCAGCAGCTGGCGCAGGCGGATCACCATCAGGTCCGAAGTGCCCAGGTGCTCCTTCGATCGGTCCATGATCGGACCCATGCTCTCGGTCACGGCCTCATCCTGGATGCCGATGCCCAGGATGCCGGTGTAGCTGCCCTGCTTCTGGAAATCGCGGTCCAGCAGGTAGTCGTTAGACTTGTTTTGTTTCATGCGCCAGGCGCCGAGGAACCCCGAGGTCGCCGGCTGGTAGCCGTACTCGGGGTGCAGCTTATACGCCGGCGCGATTGCCCCCGACATCGCCCAGCCGCTGGGCACGCTGATCTGCCAGCGCATCATGTGTGTGTCGTCTACCGGCACAATCGCCAGCACCGCGGTGCGCGCGCCGAGGATCCCGACCGGCGGCATCGCGTAGAACGGGAACAGGTACTGCGCCACACGCCAGTAGGTCGTGTCTTCCTCCGCCGGCCGGTAGGAGCCGTAGGTGGCACCCCACGGCGTATCGACGACCATCATCTTCGGGTCGCGTCGCTTGAGGGCGTAGTAGTCCATGGAGCCCGGCTCCATGTCCTCAGCCTTGTAGACGCCGAAGTGCAAGAAACCGATGTGCGTGGTGTCCAGGTCGCCTTCGAAGCCTTGGAGCCAGCTGCAGTCGCGCAAAAACTTCGCGACGGTGCCTTTCTCCGACAGGTTCGCTTCCAGACC
The DNA here is from genome assembly GCA_035293185.1 of Dehalococcoidia bacterium. Classification (GTDB taxonomy): domain Bacteria; phylum Chloroflexota; class Dehalococcoidia; order DSTF01; family WHTK01; genus WHTK01. Next base: position 21,002 of record DATDOP010000238.1, read on the forward strand.
CGGCAGCGGCGGCGGTACCTCGCGCGGCCCCATGTACGCCCAGACGATGCCGTTGCGCTCGTGCGTCGGGTAGGCTTTCGCGTGCACCTTGGTCTTGAAGTTGCTCTCGGCTGGCTCGGAGGGCATGTCGACGCAGGCGCCTGACGTATCGAACTTCCAGCCGTGATAGACACAGCGCAGGCCATCTTCTTCGTTGCGGCCGAAGAACAACGAGGCGCCGCGGTGCGGGCAGGAGTTCTGAATGATGCCCACCACCCCCGACGTCGTGCGGAAGCCGATCAGGTCTTCCCCAAGCAGGCGCAAACGCACCGGCGGGCTGTCCGGAGCCGGCACCTCTGTGGTCATCAGCGCGGGGGTCCAGTACTGGCGCATCAGGTCGCCCACCAGCGTGCCGGGACCGACCTGCGTCAGGGCGTCGTTGTCTGCCTTGCTCAGCATCGACCTACTCCTCGGGATTGAGTTCGCGCTGCTTCGTGCCCTTCAGCGGGGGTTTGGGGTTCCCCCCATTTTCCATGCCGGAGAGTATCGTTGTCTGCCTTGCTCAGCATCGACCTACTCCTCGGGATTGAGTTCGCGCTGCCTCGGGCCCTTTAGCGGGGGTTTGGGGTTCCCCCCATTTTCTATACCCGGAGCGTCCCGTCATTCTAGCGCGCCAGCAGTGCTCGCATCCGCGCCAGCGCCGTCTCGATGTTCTCCACCGTGTTGGCGTAGGAGAAGCGCAGGTAACCCTCACCGTACGCCCCGAAGCTCGTCCCGGCGATCGTCGCGACGCCGGCCTCCTCGAGCAGCCGATCTTGCATTTCGTGCGAGGCGAGGCCCGTGCCGCTGATGTTGGGGAAGGCGTAGAACGCGCCGCCCGGCGTGCGGCAGGTGACGCCGGGGATGTCGTTGAGGCCGTCGACGATCACGCGCCTGCGTTCGTCGAAGGCCGCGACCATCTGGTCGACGAAGTCCTGCGATCCGCGTAGCGCTGCTATCGCTGCCTGCTGGGTCGCCGCGTTGACACAGGAGTGGCAGTTCACCGCCAGCCGCGTGGCGTGCTCGACCAGCGACTCCGGCCAGATGCCGTAGCCGATGCGCCAGCCGGTCATCGCGTAGGTCTTGCTCCAGCCGTCGAGCAGGATCAGACGGTCCTCGAGCTCCT
>DATDOP010000239.1:0-4053 GCA_035293185.1 Dehalococcoidia bacterium
CGCGAATCGGCCGCCGGTAAGCTCACCCAGCACCCGGAGGACGCCGGCATGCTCTTTCGCATACCACCGGTAGTAGAGCCGGTCGCCACGTTCAGGCTTCGGGGGCGGGGCGTCTCCTCGCACGATGCTCGCGGGGATGCAGGTTGGCGGACCTGGCTCGCCGGTCGTGAGAAAGCGCCGGAGTCGTTCCAGGACAATGGGCTTTCGGTCGGTGTCCTTTGTCGTCTTCACGGAGCCGCCGGGATCCGCGGCAATGATCCTGTAAGGAATCCCGTGTGCGGTGCAGAAAGAGCGGATCTCCTGGAGGTTCAGGTAGTTCAGGTTCTCGAGAAGTCGCACTCTCTCGTCCTCCACGAGATTCGAGAGCAGGTCCGGCATTCAGGCCTCCTGGGTGCAGTTAATCATCATGTCCGAAGGACTGCGGTCCAGTAAGCGGATGTTAGCGCCCGAAGAGGCCCTTCTTCGGCTTTTGCATGCCCAGGCGCTTGCCGATGGCCTCTAGCTGCGCATCGAAGTCGGCTTCGAGCCGCGCGACCTCGCGGGCGCGTTCCTCGGCCCCGGCCCTCAGCGCGGCCGCCTCGGCACTGACGGTCGCTGACTCCCTGTTCGAGGCCTCGAGGATGGTACGGGCGTCGCTTTGCGCCTGGTCTCGAAGGGCTTCGGCCTGAAGCTCAGCCTCTCGCAGCAGAGATTCGATCTGCGCCTCGGCCGCCTGCCGCAGTCCCTTCAGCGACTCCACCAGCGCGGCCAGCTCGCGCTCACGGGCTGCCCGCGCATCGTCGATAGCCTGCAGCCGGATCGTGCGCGCTTCTTCGAGCGCCTTCTCCAGCGCCTCGCGGGCGCGGCGATACGCCAGCTCTGCCAGGCTGCTGCTGGCTTGCGGCTCGTCCAGCGCCCTTAGACGCTCCAGCAGCTCATCACGCGTCGAATCGAGTAGCTTGTCGTCTTGCATCCCTGCAACCTGTCGCCGAGGGCGGGAGACCCGGATCATTATCGATCTTCTGGAAAACCCGCCGCGGCCTTAGAATCAGCTTCTACATGGATAACGCACCCCGCGGCGGGTTCATATCTGCAACCTTCGTCATTGGCTTCGGGCTGGGCATTTTTCTTGGCGCCATGCTTGGCCTGCTCGCCGTGCTCATCGCCCTGCCCGAGGATGAAGATCCGAAGCTGATTGAGGTGCCCGTCTTCGTCACCGGCACGCCCCTGCCCGCGGGTGAGGATGCCCCCAAAGTTCGTACGACTGCCGCGCTGGCCGTCCGCGTCGGGCCCGGCGAGTCGTTTGCCACGCTCGGTACGATCTCGCGCGGCGATCAGGTCGACGTGGTTGGTCGCGACTTCGAGAGCAAGTGGCTGGCCATTCGCTTCCCGTTTGGCTCCAACTCTCGCGGCTGGATCCCGGCCAACAACGTGGAGGGCCTCGCCGAATCGAACGTGAAGACGCTCGCTGTCCTCCTGCCTACGCCGTTGCCCTTCGTCTTCAACACGCCGTCGCCGTTCTTCGGTTTCGGCGGCACTGGCGGCACTAACGGCGGCGGGCCTTCGGGCACCGCAACCCCGGTCCCCACCACCAGCGACCTCGATATCCAGACCGTCCGCGTTCTGGCGGATGGACGCATCAGCGTGACGGTGATAAACCGGGGCCCGGCGCACGTCACCAACCAGATCATCCTCCTCACGGTCCGCGCCCTCGGCCTCGCCGGCGAATCGCTTTCCTATTCCGGGACCTTCCCGTCCGGAGAGTCGATCACGTTCCGTACAGACTCCTTCCGCATCACATCCGCCACGGAAATACAGGCGATCATCGACCCTTCGTCGAGCGTGTTGGACCCCAACCGCGCGAATAACGTCAGGAGCCAGCTGCTCACGCCCTTACCCACGGTGGAGCCGCCATCGCCGACACCCGGCTAGCGCGACGGGCCCCGGTGCGATAGCAATCCAGGGGGCGGTGCGTATAATGACTGGGTAGCCCAACCACACATTCGTTCACTCCTGTGGTCGCCTGGAAGGCGTCGGGCATACGAGAGAGAGGCACCGTGGCGGCAAAACCAAAGACACTCGGTGAGTTGCGCAGCTCCGGCTACAAAGTCCAGTCGGTCAAGCAGGAGATGCGGCGCAACCTGATCGAGAAGATGCGCAAGGGCGAAGACATCTTCCCCGGCATCCTCGGATTCGAAGAGACCGTACTCCCGCAGCTGCAGAACGCGATCCTCTCCGGGCAAGACATCATCTTCCTCGGCGAACGCGGCCAGGCGAAATCGCGCATCATCCGCTCCCTGGTCAACCTTCTCGACGACGAGATCCCGGTTGTCACCGGCAGCGAGGTCAACGACGACCCCTTCAACCCCATCTCCCGCTACGCGCAGGACATGATCGAGAGGGAAGGCGACAACACGCCGATCGAATGGATCGGCCGTGACCGCCGCTACGGCGAAAAGCTCGCCACGCCGGACATCACGATCGCCGACCTCATCGGTGAGGTTGACCCGATCCGCGTCGCCGAAGGCCGCTACCTCTCCGACGAGCTGACGATCCACTACGGCCTCATCCCTCGCACGAACCGCGGCATCTTCGCGATTAACGAACTGCCTGACCTGGCGGAGCGCATCCAGGTCGGCCTGTTCAACATCATGGAAGAGCGCGACATTCAGATCCGCGGCTACCAGATTCGCCTTGCACTCGATGTTTTCCTGGTCTCCAGCGCCAACCCGGAGGACTACACGAACCGCGGCCGGATCATCACGCCGCTCAAGGACCGTTACGGCGTCCAGATCCGCACCCACTACCCGCGTGCCGTGGAACACGAAATCGGCATCATGGACCAGGAACGCATGGTCTTCGAGGACGATGGCTTCAAGGTTGTCGTGCCGCAGTTCATGAAGGAGATCGTCGCGGAAGTCAGCCGCCTCGCGCGCCGCAGCCCGGACATCAACCAGCGCTCCGGCGTCTCCGTCCGCGCCTCAATCGCCAACTACGAGAGTCTGCTGGCCAACGCCCAGCGCCGCGCGATCAGCACCGGCGAGACCGAGGTCGTTCCGCGCGTCAGCGACCTGCCCTACGTCATCCCGGCGATCGCCGGCAAGGTCGAGTTCGAGACCGTGGAGGACGGCAAGGAAGAGCAGATCCTGGACAAGCTGATCCAGGGAGCGATCCTCGCCGTGTTCAACCGCTACTACAGCGTCTCGGATTTCGATGAGTTGGTCACGCGCTTCAAGGCCGGCATCTCGGTCGAGGTCGGCGACATGATGCCGTCCGTCAACTACGAGAAGCTGGTCAAGCAGGTCGAAGGCCTGGCTGACCACGTCAAGAAGGTGGAAGCCAAGCCCTCCGCGCCGGTCACGGCGTCCGTCGTCGAGTTCATCCTCGAAGGGCTGCACCTCAACAAGCGCCTCAACAAAGACAGGGTGGGTCCCAAGGTCTCTTACAGGGGCTAAACGGGTCGATCCCCGGGTCAGGGGAAGTCATGGTCATCAGGTATCGCTACACGGAATGGGACGGCACTCAGGAGATACCGCCCCTCGACCCTGACGATATCCTCAACGCCCTCACCGATGACCTGATGAACTTCGGCGACCTGCAGCACGCTCTCCGCAACCTCATGCAGCGCGGCATGCGCAATCCCATGGGCGACCGCACCCAGGGCCTGCGCGACCTCCTGCAGCAGCTGCGCCAGCAACGCCGCCAGAACCTCGATCGCTTCAACCTCTCATCCGCCTTCGAAGACATTCAGAAGCGCCTGGAGCAGATCCTCGACAAGGAACGCAACACCCTCGATTCGCGCCTCGGCGACGCGATGCGCGACCAGCAGCCCGGCGATCAGGGCGAAAGCGCCGAGGGCGAAGAGGGTGGCGAGGGCGAGCCCGGCGGTGAGCAGTCCGGCGAATCGGGCGAAGGCGCGCAATCTGGCGCCCGCAGCCGCTCAGGCCAGCAGCAAGGGGGGCAGCAGTCCGGCACGCAGGGCGGGCAGCGCTCACAGGGTGGTCAGCAGGCTGGCGGCGACCAGGAGCAGTTCCAGCAGATGCTCCAGAACATCGTCGAACGCAAGCGCAACTT
>DATDOP010000240.1:0-8007 GCA_035293185.1 Dehalococcoidia bacterium
TGGTACGGAATCAGGCAATGCCTGGGCTTCTGAGGATGCTGCTTCTTCGTTCATGGGGCTGCCGCCGGGGAGAGTATTTGTGGGGTGGGCGAGGGGATTCGAACCCCCGATCTCCAGGGCCACAACCTGGCGCCTTAACCGCTAGGCGACGCCCACCACGCTCCTTACGGAAGAAAGCTCCCGTCGGAGACGGGAGCCACTCGTTAAGGCTATTTCACTCTAGCATGCGCTGATCTGGGCGGTCAAAGCTGCGCGCGAAGCCGTCCGCGGCTGATAGATCGGGCAATGTCCCCGTTGTATGATCCGCTGGCTGACGGGCATCCGCCCCGCCTTCGTTACCTCGTCTGACCCCGTGCGCAATCCCCAAGGAGGCCTTATGTCGAGCTTCGCTGAGTCCCTGAGCAGCGGACGCTTCCTCGTCACCGCGGAGCTCAACCCCCCGAAGGGCACAGACCTCACGGACCTGCTCAAGAAGGCTGAATCGCTGCGCGGCTGCGTCGACGCGTTCAACCTGACCGACTCCGCGAGCGCCGTCATGACTATGGCGCCGCTAGGCGCCGCCGCGGCGCTGAAGCAGGCAGGCTTCGAGCCGATCATCCAGGTCACGGGCCGCGACCGCAACCGCATCGCCATCCAGGGCGACATGCTGGCCGGCGCCTCGCTCGGCGTCGACGCCATCGTCTGCATGGGCGGTGACCCGCCGGGCGCCGGCGACCACCCGGACGCCAAGCCCGTGTTCGATTTCGACACGATCGCGCTGCTCAAGGCCGCGAAGTCGATGAACAACGGCACGGACTTCATGGGCAAGCAGCTCAAGGGTTCGCCGCACTACACCATCGGCGCCGTCTGCAACCCCGGGGCCTCCGACCTCGATAAAGAGATCGCGCGCATGGAGGAGAAGGTCAACGAAGGCGCGGAGTTCTTCCAGACCCAGGCGGTATACGAACCTGAGGTGTTCGCGAAGTTCATGGAGCGCGCGAAGGCCTTCGGCAAGCCGGTAATCGCCGGCTTCATCATCCTCAAGTCCGGCGACATGGCCCGCCGCCTGAACCAAACGCTGCCCGGCGTCCACGTGCCGGAGGCGCTAATCGGGGAGATGGACGCCGCTGAAGACAAGTCCGCCAAGTCGATCGAAATCGGCGGGCGGGTCATCTCAGCGATCAAGGGCAAGTGTCAGGGCGTGCACATCATGGCGATCGGCTGGGAGTCGCGCATCCCCGCCATGCTCCAGGCGGCCGGCATCCCGCAGCGTGGGTGAACCGCGCCGGCGGATGCGATGCGGCCTGAATCGCCGCGCCAGGCGTGGAGGGAGAATCTAGCCATGGCCCCACCTCGTAAGCTGCCGCGCCCCTTCGAAATGCACTGGGGCAGCGGTGAAATCGTCGAAGAAGCAACGTTCAGCAGCGAATACCACGAACCGACGATCCAACTCATGGCCTACAACGAAGGCGAAGCCGCGGGCAGCTTCAGCCTCCGCTTTTGCAGCTACAACCATCGCGGCATGTTTCAGCGCTCGCCGCTCATGCTCGGCGAGGAGGACATCGCCGGCCTGCGCAGGGCATTGCGCGAGACGCCACGTCTGAGGGAGATCCTGCGCCAGCTGGTCAGCGACTTGGATTAGGCCACGAAGCTCTTGATCAAGCGCGCGTAGAACGATTATCTACAGGGGAACAATTGCTGGACGGGGGAAGTTAGATGGGCATCGAAGACTACCGGGCGGAGTCTCGACTAACCTGCCGTGGATACGCAGAACAAGAATCGCTGGCGGCCAATGGGCTCTTCCCGCTGCCGGGCGACAAGCCGAAATACCCGCGTGATCGCGTCGTTGACATCAAGCACGTCAAGCTGGAGATCAGCCTGGATCTCGACAACAAGCGCATCGAGGGCCGCGTCTCACACACGTTTACGCCACTGAACGACGGCCTCACGTCGTTCGACCTGGACGCCGTCGAGCTGGAAATCGGCTCGGTGCGGACTGCCAACGGCACCGAACTCGTGCACAGCCTGGCTGACGGCCGCCTGCGCATCGAACTGGCCACGCCGCGCAACACCGGCGAGGAAGAGACCGTCACCGTCGCGTTCGCCGGGAGCCCCCGGCGCGGCCTGTACTTCATCGGTCCGGACGGCAGCTATCCCTGGAAGCGCCTGGAGGCGTGGACCCAGGGTGAGGACGAGGACTCTCGTCACTGGTTCCCCTGCTACGACTACCCCAACGAGATGGCAACCACCGAGATCCACGCCAGTGTGCGCGAGCCGTTCATGGTCATCTCCAACGGTGAGCTGCGCGGCGTGGAGGCGGGGCCGGCGACCGGGATGCGCACGTACCACTGGCACCAGGACGTACCGCACGTCGTCTACCTGACCAGCGTGGTCGCGGGCGAGTACAGCGAACTCAAGGATGAGTGGGACGGCATCCCAATCCTGACCTACGTGCCCGTCGGCCGCGAAGATGATGGACGCGCCATGGCCCGCAACACCGCCGACATGATGAAGCTGTTCTCAGAACGCACCGGCATCCGCTACCCGTACGCCAAGTACGCGCAGGTGGTGGTGCAGGACTTCATCTTCGGCGGCATGGAGAACGTCAGCGCCACGACGTTGACCGAGCAGGTCCTCTACGACGAGCGCGCCCGCCTCGACCAGGACGGCGACTATCTGCTCGCCCATGAGATCGCCCATCAGTGGTTCGGCGACCTCCTGACCTGCCGAGACTGGTCGCACGGCTGGCTGAACGAGGGCTTCGCCACGTTCTTCGAGCTGCACTACACGGAGCACAAACAGGGCCGCGACGAGTTCCTCATGTCGCTGCAGGGCGAAATCGACTCTTACTTGAGCGAGGCGGGAAGCTACCGCCGGCCGATCGTCACCAACATCTATAACGCGCCGATGGACCTCTTCGACCGCCACCTGTATGAGAAAGGCGGCGTGGTCTTGAACATGCTGCGCGTGCTGCTGGGCGAGCCGCTGTTCTGGAAGGCGATTCGCCGCTACGCGATCAGCCGCCGCGGCAGCAACGTCGTCACGCCTGACCTGCAGCGCGCCATCGAGGAGAGCACCGGACGCAACCTCGACTGGTTTTTCGACCAGTGGGTCTACGGCGCCGGTCACCCGGACCTCACGGGCAGCTACGCCTGGGACGACGCCACCAGGACCGCCAAGCTGGCGCTGAAGCAGACCCAGACGGGCGAAAAAGTCGCGGAGGTCTTCCGTCTGCCGCTGCGGCTGCGGCTCAAGCTCGAGGACGGCACCACACACGCGACGACCATTGAGATGACGGAGCGGGAGCAGACTTTCTACGTCCCGCTTGCCTCGAAGCCGAAGTTCGTCAACGTCGATGGCGAGATCCTCAAGACGCTGGACCTCGACCGCCCCGGCGAGATGCTGCGGACGCAGCTGACCGACGACGAGGCAATCATGGGACGCATCGACGCGGCTCGGGCGCTGGCCAAGAAGTCAGACAAGGACGCGATCGCGGCGCTGGGCAAGGCGGCGCGTGAGGACGCCTTCTGGGGCGTCCAGGCCGAAGCTGCGAAAGCCCTCGGCACCATCCGCTCCAACGCTGCCCTCGACGAGCTGCTCGCCTCGCTGAGCGTCCGGCACCCCAAGGCGAGACGCGCTGTCGTGCGGGCGCTGGGCGAGTTTCGTGAAGAGCGTGCCGGCCAGGCACTGGCGCGAGTCATCGATGACGGCGACGCCAGCTACTACGTCGAAGCGTCCGCGACGGCGGCGATCGGCAAGACGCGGACGGCGATGGCGTTCAGCGCCCTGGAGCGAAGCCTGGCGAAGAACTCGCAGAACGACGTGATCCGCGCCTCCGCCTTCGAGGGCTTCGGCCAGCTGCGGGACGAGCGTGGCGTGCCGGTCGGCGTCGAGTGGTCGCGCTACGGCCGGCCGCCGAACGTACGCGGCGCCGCGGCGACGGCGCTGGGCCAGCTGGGGCAGATCGTGCCGGAGCACCGCAAAGACGAGATCGTCGACCACCTCGTGACGCTCGTGCGCGATCCGTGGCTGCGCACCCAGGTCTCGTCGATCAACGCGCTGGGCGAGCTCAACGCCACCAGGGCGCTCGGTGAACTTGATCGCGCCGCCCAGACCGCGCTGGACGACCGCGTGGTGCGCAGCGCCCGCGTTGCCGCGCGCAAGATCCGCAGCAGCGGCGACCGCAGCGAGGACGTCAAGAAGCTGCGCGAGGAGATGGACAAGCTGACGGACGAGAACCGGACGCTGAAGGACCGCCTCGATAAGCTGGAGGCGCGCCTGCCGCAGGGTTAATGCCGCAGTTCGATTGGGACGATGGCAACCGTGACAAGAACCTGCGTCATGGCGTCCAGGACTGGGCGATCGAAGAGGCGTTCAGCGACCCTCGCGCCATCCTGGCAGGTGCTCGCCGAGCCGGCATGGAGAGACGGCGCACGATTCTCGCCCGTGTCCCGGGCAAATACCTTCGGATCTCCTACGCTGTGAGGGTGTCAGCCAACGGGCGCTTGAGCCGGCCGATCAGCGCTATGCTCATGACCGCCGCTGAGAGAGCGCGGTACCAGCGATGAAGAAGAAGCCCAAGTACGAGCGAACGGTCATCCATTCAGAGGATGAGATACCGGGCCAGTTTGAGTCCGAGGATGCCGAGCGCGAGTGGTGGGCGACTCATGAGCTCAGCGACGAGCTCTGGGATGCGCTTGAAGACACGTCCGGGGAACTGGCGGTTGAGTTGGATGAAATCATCCCTTTGCCCGAGGGCCAGCGGCGTGCAAAGGCCAAGCGTTAGTCGAAGAAGTCGCGGATCAGCGAGACGAAGCCGTCGAACTGGTCGTGGTGCACCCAATGGCCGGCGTTTTCGAAGATCACCGTGCGCGAGTGCGGCAGCGCCGCCGCGAGCTCTTCGCGGTTCGGCGTGCGCATCCACCAGCTTTCGGAGCCGCCGACGGTGATCGAAGGCGCCGTGATGCCGGCCCAGATCTGCTTCGCCTCCTCGACGCTCCACTCATAGGCGTTGGGCACGCGCACGTAGTTGTCGAACTTCCAGACCAGCCCACCGTCGACGGCCTTCACCGCGTGGCGCGTCAGGTGCTCCACCATGCGCGGCGAGAGTCGCGTGTTCGCTTCCGCCATGCGCTTCTCTGCCGCATCGAGGCCCGCGTAGACGATCGGCGTGTGCTGGGGCATCTCGCCCGTGTCCTTGACGTAACGCTTTAGCCGGTCCGGCGCGGACACGCCGGACGCCGCCAGCCGCCCAAACCCTTCGATGCAGACGAATTTGCGCACCATGTCCGGCATCGTTGCCGCGTAGTCGAGCACGACGCGACCGCCGAGGGAGTGCCCGACGATCTGCACCGGCCCGCGGTCGATGGCCTCTACAAGGCGCGCGAAGTCAGAGACGTAGGCCGGCAGCGGGTAGGCGCCGCCGATCGCCCAGTCGCTGTCACCGTGGCCGCGCAGGTCGGGCGCGTAGACGCAGTAACGGTCGAGCAGCGCCTGCGCGACGAAGTCCCAGCTGCGGGCGTGGTCGCGGCCGCCGTGCTGCAAGATCAACGGCGGCTTCGATTCGTCGCCCCAGACAACGTAGTGGAGGTTGAGGCGGCTGGACTCGAAATAGCGGTCGATAGGTTCGTATTCAGGCACGAAGCGCAGCGTAGGGGCTGGACGGGTGAGGGGCAAGAAGGCTAAGGAGTGACGCGTGGCGGGGGCTCACCCTGCGCCGGCAGAGGCGGTTCACATCTCATCAAGGCCAGGTCGGCGTCTGGGGCCAGGCAACGAACGAGCGAATTGGGCAGCAAGACGGCCATCGGAAACCACATCAGCGTTCCTTTTTCATACGCCAGCATGACAGCCATGTTCTCCGCCGAACTCCCCGATAGTGAGGCAGCCGCCTCCGCAACCGCTGCAAAGCTGTTCTGCGTCTTGCTGAGGTCCAGGGGTCGCCGCGCTGGGATCTCGGCCGGCCGCTCCTCCACGATTCGCTCCCAGCGCGCCACTCCGGGGCTCGGGTCATTCGGTCCGAGTATCGATATTTCCGCTTGAGAGCCGGGTTGGCTGAAGCGAAACGTGTAGGAGCCGCTCGGCCTCGCGAAGGTCACAAAGACCAGCTCGGCGTCTGGCAGGGACAATCGCGCCTCTTGGGTGGCCTCGTCCGCCAGGTCCAACAGCTCTTGAATCTCTGCCGCGCGCTCCGCATCTTCGGTGGCTGCCGGGCCGGCGCTGTCACCGCCGCCTTGTCTCGAGCTCATGACGACCACGCCTGACGCCAACACCAATCCCAGAACGGCCGTAAGGACGAAAGGTGCCGTGGTCGCCACTCGCCGCGCGGCGCCAGGTAGACGCCGTAGCCGAATCAGGAGCGCTGCGCCCATTACCTGCCGCTCCCCGCTCCAGCGAGCGGCGTCCTCACGGCTGGAGACGCCGAGCTTCGTCAGGATTTCGGAAACGTGATAGCGGGCGCCACTCTCACTGATGCCGAGCCTCTGTGCGATTTGTGCGTTCGTCAGCCTTTGGCGCAGCAGCTCGAGGACCTGCTGCTCTCGCGGCGTCAGGAGCTCAGGGTATGGGGGTCTGCCTCGTCTCATGTCTCGAGGATAGCCAGTCCAGGAGCGAATTACCCTAGCGGAACGTTTGTGCTGTAGCACGGCACAGGATGCACGGCGCGTGCCGCAGCACCATGGGCGGCTTCGATTCGCCGCCCCAGATGACGTAGTGCAGCTTGAGGCGGCTGGACTCGAAGTAGCGGTCTGCAGGCTCGTATTCAGGCACGAAGGCAGCGTAAGGGGAGGTGCGAGGATGGGCAAGAGAAACGGCCCCTAGCCTTGCTTCGGCTAAGGCCTAGTCGCCCGTCTGGTTCCACATTCCAGGCCAATCCCTCACGGATTCCGGTGCCAGGAGAATCTGATACTTCGCGCCACCTTCGCCGTCCACAGTTTGGACCCAGCCGAGCCCGTTGTTATCTGGGCCTAGGAAGGTGAACCATTCAATCGGTTCTTGCTTGCCGGGCGAGACGACTAGAGCCAGACCCTGTACCGTAATAGTTCCTCCCGGAGTCTCATCGCCAGTCTTCGCAGCATTCTGGGCACGGAAAACGAGGAAGTATTTTCCTCCATTGCCTTCTGGCTCTCTCGAATCTCGTGTGGCCAAGCTCAGACTTGCCGAGTTAGCCTGAAACAACTGCTCTAGCCATGCGGACATCAGTGCGACCGGCTTCGGTGCAACGATCCCAGTGTCGAAGAACACGGAAGTAACCTTCTCTTCCCTGCTCTTACATCCCTCTGGCAAGGTGCGATATAGACCACAATATTCGTCAGTCTTCTTCGCCAGCGAAATTAATAGGTCTACGTCTGCTGCCTCAACGGCGCCCATTACTCGACTAAGATCGGCATTCTGTTCTAGGGAGTCCTTAGCCGCAGCCAGGGACATGGCTTCGCTTTCATTGGGGCGCGGCACTTTCGTAGCGGGCGGTCGTTCAAAAGGTGGCGGTAGATTCCTGTCCTCTTCATCCGGTCCTGCTGCGCTTAAAGCCGTCAAAATCACCAGAAGGCCAGCCGCTAAGAAGAGAACAGTGAGGGCAAAAACGCCTCTATTGATTGTAGTCATGATTGTATCTACCCCAGTTCTACCAGCGAATTCTCATTTGTCTAGCGCTTTGGGGGTGTGTCTTAACCGACCAAGTTTCGCAGATGTACGTAGAAACATTGCCACTAATCGTCGAGGTGAAGTACTCCGGAGTGCTCGGTGGACAAAGAGAATCCGCAGTGTGTCGGCGTGTGTATGTGGATGAACTGCAACGGCTGGTTGTGTTGGACCAGCACGTCTCGTTAGTTCTGTTCACACTGACCAGATAGGAGCTTGACGAGAAATCACCCGAAAGGTGCACATGTGGATCCCCGAACGTGCATGCGCCACTCGTGGCGATGATTCCTACGCTCATCCATACATTCTGGCCCGCCGGTCTGCATTGCCCATGGAGTCTGACCTGTCTGAACGGAAGAGAGATGGAGATAGTGCATTTCTGAGCCTGGAGTG
>DATDOP010000241.1:0-7838 GCA_035293185.1 Dehalococcoidia bacterium
CGCCGGCACCCGCGGGTCGACGCGCAGGAACTGCGACACGAAGCCGATCTCGCGGCGCCGCAGCTGCAGCACGCGCCGGTCCGGTGCGCCCGCCAGGTCGATGATCTCGCCGCTGGCCGCGCGGTACAGCGCAGAGCCGGCCGTCGGCAGGTAGGTGCGGTGAATCGCCTTGACCACGGACGATTTGCCGGAGCCGCTGGGCCCCAGGATGGCGACGAACTCGCCTTCGTCCACGTGGAAGGAAACGTCCCTGAAGGGCTCGACTTCGGCGCTGTCCAGGATGTGCAGCGTGATCGTCTTCGAGAGCCCGTTGAGTTCCAGGATGCGTGGTGCGTCCAAATCAGCCTCCTACGCCGCCGAGCTGACCAGCAGCTGCGTGTACGGGTGCTGCGGATCCTCCAGCACCTGGTCCGTGATGCCCTGCTCCACCACACGCCCCATCTTCATCACGATGGTCCGGTCGGCCAGCAGGCGGATGACGCCGAGGTCGTGCGAGACGACGATGGCGCTGAGCCCGTACTGACGCTGGATGTCGCGCACCAGGTCCAGCACGCCGGCTTGCACGGAGATGTCGAGGCCGGTCGTCAGCTCATCCAGCAGCAGCAGCGAAGGGCTGTTGGCCAGCGCCTTGGCGATCTGCACGCGCTGCTGCATGCCGCCGCTAAAGTAGGCCGGCAGGTGGTCCATGCGGTCCAACGGCACTTCGGTGCGCTGCAGATAGTCGGAGGCCTTGGCGCGCATCTGACTGACGTTGCGCCAGTCCACCGCCAGCAGCCGCTCGGCGATGTTGCCGCCCGCCGTGACCATGAGGTCCAGGCCGTCGCGCGGGTTCTGGTAGACCATGCCGATGAGCTTGTTGCGCAGCTCGCGCCGCTCGCGGTTGTTGGTCTCCCAGATGTTGCGCGTCCCGTCCGCGAAACTCGACAAGTACGCCTCGCCGGAGGTGGGCAGGATGTCCTGGAAGAGGCACTGCAGCACCGTGCTCTTGCCCGAGCCGCTCTCCCCGACGACCCCCAGGACCTCGCCTTCGTACAGCTCCAGGTCCACGCCGGCAATCGCGACGATGGAGCCGCAGGTGGGGCAGCTGTTGGTCTCCGCTGCCGGGCCGGTCTGCTCCCGGCAGTGCGGACAACCGCGGCCGTAGAACCGGCTCAGCCCCCGTACGGTTAGCAGCGGCTGTTCTTCGATCACCATCGCGGCACCTCCCGCTGCACCAGGTACGATTCGCAGTAGGCGGTGTCGGAGCAGGCGTAGTTCTTGCTGCCGTCCGCCGAAATCGTCTCGTCCATGAAGCTGTCCGTGGCGCCGCAGCGCGAGCAGCGCTTGCCTTCGAAGCTCTCGACCTCGAAGCGGTAGTCCTCGAACTCCAGCGGCACGACCTTCGTGTACGGCGGCACGGCGTAGAGACGCTTCTCACGGCCGGCGCCGAAGAGGAACAGCGCGTCAGCCATGTTCAGCTTGGGGATGTCCCAGCGCGGGATCGGCGAAGGCGCCATGATGTAGCGGTCGTTGACCATCACGGGATAGCCCGCGGCGCCGCCCAGCTCACCGCGCCGCACGATGTCTTCGTAGATTGCCAGCCACATGCGCGAGTAGTCGGACTCCGCGTGCATCTGGCGCGCCAGGCGCACGCTGCGCTCGACGCGGCGCAGGGGCTCCGGGATCGGCACTTGCAGCACCAGCGTCTGGTCCGCTCGCAGCCGCTCCTCCGGGATGCGATGCCGCGTCTGGATCAGCGTCGCCTCTGAGGTCTCAATCGTCGTTTCGAGCCCAGACGTGCGCTCGACGAGGCGGCGCAGGTTCTGCGCGTTGACGCTGGCGTCGTCGCCCTGGTCGATCACCTTGATCACGTCCCCGGGGCCAAGCATCGACAAGGTGATCTGCAGGCCGCCGGTGCCCCAGCCGCGCGCAATCGGCAGCTCCCGCGAGCCGAACGGCACCTGGTAGCCGGGAATCGCCACGGCTTTGAGCAGCGACCGCCGGATCTCGCGTTTCGAGACGGCGTCGAGGAAGCCATAAGAGTAGCCCTGCACCGCCTCGCCGTGGACGGCGGTCATCTCCGCGACGCTAACCATTGCGCGACGCCTCCACCAGCTGCCGGAAGCGCCGCGCCCGCTGCACGCCGGCCTGGAAGGTCACGTAGTGCGGCAGCTTCAGGTGTTCCACGAAGCCGGACGACTCCACGGAATCGACGTGACTGACGACAAACTCCTGGTTCGCGACGGGCATCGTCTCGCCCGCCTTCGCGAATCGCAGGGAGCAATCGATGATCGACATCGAGATCGCCTTGCGCTCGTCGCGGCCGATGACCAGCCCGTAGCCGAGCTGATAGTCCGGCACCTCGGACTCCTGCATCGACGCGAAGCCGCCGGCGACGTAGTGAACCTCGCAGGCGTCAATGTGGCCGATGGTCACCGGACGCCCGGTAATCGGGTGGGAGATGCGCACCGGCAGCTCACCGTAACGCAGCTCGGCGATGGCGCCGTGACCGGTTCCGCCCCAGCCGCGCATCGACGAGTACGCCAGCATCAGCATCGAGCCCGCTTCACCGCGCGCCAGGACCTGCAGCCAGCCGGAGCGCGGCATCGGGAAGCTCGGCGGCGTACGCGTCACGTCGAAGGGGTC
The DNA here is from genome assembly GCA_035293185.1 of Dehalococcoidia bacterium. Taxonomy (GTDB): domain Bacteria; phylum Chloroflexota; class Dehalococcoidia; order DSTF01; family WHTK01; genus WHTK01. The sequence continues at coordinate 2,626 of DATDOP010000241.1, forward strand.
TGCCTGGGACGAAGCCTCCGGCGCCGGCGCCATCAACCCTTCGTCACGCAGGAAGTCGATGACCAGCGGGTACTCGGCGCAATCGTCGCCGTTCGTAGAGGCGCGATTCATCACGCCCTGAGACGTCCCGTTCCCGTGACCAGCTACCAGCTCGAAGTTGAGCAGGCGTTGGGTGTAGTCACGCGTCAGGCCCAGCAACTGACCGCCGGGGATGTCGCGAAACACGGAGGAGACGCGGCGCAGCACCAGCATGTCGTTGCCGTTGACCGCGTGGCCGTAACCGAGACGCGGCAGCGTGCTGCGATACGCCCGCAGCAGGAACGCCGCCTCGATGAGGTCGCCCTCCGCCTGCTTGATCGCCAGCGCGGCCAGCTGGCGGTCGATGAGGCCGCCTTCGGCCATCACTCGGCCCAGCGCCAGCTGCATGTGGCTGGTGATCTGCGCCAGCTCCACCGGCGAATCCGAGTTCACCGGCATCTCTTCGACAAGCGCCGCGGCGCTCTCGATTGCTTCGAGGCCGCCACGTACGGCGGTGTAACCCATTGCTCAGTCCTCCAGTCGCAGCTTTGTGTAGCGGGACAGGCAGGTGACGTGACCCGCCTTCGAGACGAACACCACGTCCACGCCGGCCGGTGGCATCGCGTTGCGTTCGACGAACGCTGCCCGCGCCTCCGGCTCCAAGCCGTCGACGTGTACGCGGATGCTGACGTCGATCCCCGGACCCGACAGCTCCACATAGCCGGAGGTGGGCTCGTCGATGTCCTGGACCTCGCAGACCAGGGTGGCGCTGCGGTCCGGGTACTCCAGCGTGCCGTCCTTGACGCGTGACAGCGCCTCTGCCAGCGTCGCGGCTTCGCAGAACACGTAGTCCGCGTATTCGAGCGAGGCTTGCCGGCTGCCGGTCAGACGCAACACCGCGTCGACCAGCTCCGGCCGTTCCGGCAGCGCCGCGAACGTCACCTCGTGGTCGACAATCGCCTCGGCGACGGCGAGCAGGCGGCTCTGGCTCGGCTGCTCCGGCACCGGCAGCTGGCCGATGCTGCCGGGCCGCGCCATCGCGTTGAGCAGCACGCGAAACGTCTGCTGTTCGCGGGCGCCTCGCGGCGTCAGGACCGGTGAGAGCGTCATGTCGGCTTCATCTCCTCGAACTGCACGCGCGTCCCGGCGACAGCGGACACTGCCGACCGCCGGCGCCGATCCTCTGACGCCAAAGCCGCCGTCAGCACCGCCTCGATGTCGTCCGAGGCCGGGTGTCCCAGCTCCAGCGCAACGTCGAGCACGGCGCCGGCCAGCGCCTTCTCCGGCTGCCGGCCCATGACCATCGCGTAGCCGCGCCGGCCGTTGGCCGTGACCTCTGCCTCGCTGACCGTGACTTCGGAGAAGTTGAACTGCAGGCGCTCGGACGGCTCTTCGCCGCGCACCATCAGCAGCCCGACGGACGGCCCGCGTGACACCTCGACCGCCAGGTCCTCGAGGACCCGGTCAGCCAGGCCCTCGAGAATCTCGCGTTCCGCGTAAGAAATCGCTTCCAACCGCTCCTCGCGCTCCATGCTTAACCGCCCTCAGCCAGCTCTTTGAGGTTGAGGTTGAGCAGCTTGGCGATGTCGCGCAGCGGGTTGTAGAACTGGTCCAACGCCGTCAGCTTCAGCTCCGTGCTGGGGTCCACATACCAGGCCTTGCGGGCCTTGATGAACTCCGGGTTGTCCTTTGTGGTCAGCAACGCAGCCTTGACCGCGGCCTTGAAGCTCTTGGGCAGCTCAGACCGCACCGAGAACGGTGTGTTCGGAATCGGGTCGGTCTGGGCCAGGATGACGATCGAACCGTCCGGGCAGGTCTTGAAGTGCGCGTCGATCTCCGCCTGGGTGCGCGGCACGTTGTACTTGCCGTCCGGGTAGTTGCACCAGTCGATCTGCTTCTCGTCGTCCAGCTTCTTGAGGTTGCCTTCGTGCGTAGCGCCGGCGGGAGCCTTATCGTTCCAGACCGAGAGCACGGATGTCGGGTGGCTGCCGGCAAAGACAGTCTGGAAGTCCTTATCCGGGTTGTAGCCCCTGTTAATCAGCAATGTCTTCGGGGCAAGGTGGCCCGAGGTCGAAGCCGGGTCAACGAAGTTGAAGCCCTTGCCCTTGATGTCGTCGATCTTGTTGATGCCGTTGCCCTTCTTCGTGAAGACGACGCTCTCGTAGTAGGGCAGGATCGTCGAGTCGTAGACGGGCTCTTTTGCGGTCGTGCTAATACCGACGGCAATCGCCTCAGCCTTGGCCTCTTGCACGGCCAGGATGTACGCGAACGGACCGACGGTCATGGCATCGACACGGCCGGCGCGCATCGCTTCGATGACCGCGCTGTAGCTGGTGCCGGTGAAGATCTCTACCGGCATGCCCAGCTGCTCTTCCATCAGCTTCTTGACCGGCGCGGCGTTGCGCAGCGTCTCCTCGGCGTCGTCACCGCCAAAGAGACCGATCTTGAACGTGCTGGGCCAGCCGGCCCGCGGATCAACCTCTTGCTGCGCCTGCGAGTCTCCTTCGTCGTCGGAGCCTTCGCCGCACGCGGCTCCGAATAAGAAGACGCTCAGCGAGACCAGGACCAGTGCGAAAAACTTGTTCATGATGCTCCTTCCACCTCTCTTCTCGTTACGTGATGCTTTTGCGTATGCGGTCGCTCGCTCTGTCGATGACCGTGACTACGATGATGATGACGATCAGCGCGCCGGTAAGTTGCCTGTACTGAAACAGCGACATGAACTTCTGCAGCTCGAAACCGATGCCGCCGGCGCCGACGATGCCGAGCATCGTCGCGGAGCGCACGTTGGACTCGAACAGCAGCAATGAGTAGGAGGCGATCATCGGCATCGCCTGCGGGACGATGGCGTAGACGATGGTCTGCAGCCTGCCGGCGCCTGTCGCTCGCACCGCCAGCACCTGCTGCGGGTCAATCGCCTCGATCGACTCCGCGTACACCTTCGCCATGAAGCCAATGGAACCGACGGCCAGTGCGAGCACGCCGCCGAAAGGCCCCAGCCCGACTGCCGCGACGAAAATCAGCGCGAAGATCAGGTCTGGGATAGCCCGGTTGGCATTGAGTAGCAAACGGGTGAGGCCGTACAGCGGTGGCGGTGCGATGTTGCGTGCCGCCAGCAGCGCAAACGGCGCCGAAATAATGATCGCCAGCGTGGTGCCGATGATCGCGATCTGAATCGTCTCGATAATCGCATTGATGATCGTGGGGTACGGGTAATCGACGCCGCTGCTGATCGTCGGCAGCGTGACGCCGAAGGGCAGCGCGATGGCCGGCGTTTCCAGGACCCTGGTCTCGGTCTCGAACCGCGGCGGCATCATGCGCTTGAGGAAGTCCCAGATGTTCGGCAGGCCGTCGATCAGCTCTGCCGGCGATGCCTTCGTGCCCTGGATGCCCCAGTAGAAGGCCGCCACGAAGAAGCCGGCCACCAGCACAGTCTTAACGTTGACCCGCGGCAACGGCCGCAGCAGCTGAGACCTCAGCGCCTCCAGGTCGGGCGCTACGGGTGTTGACGGCCTGAGGGTGCGGCCAAAGAGCGCCACGCCTTAGACTCCCGCAGGCACGAGCTCTGGCCCGCGGATCGGGATCATCAGCGGCAGCGGCGGCTCTTTGTCGAACCGGTAGATGCGGTCCATCGCCGCCTGGTCCAGATCGGCAACGGGGCCATCGAAGACGACGACCCCGTTTGCGATGCCGACGACGCGGTCGCAAAACATGCGCGCGAGCTCGACGGCATGGATGTTGATCAATGTCGGTACGCCCTCGTCGCGCGCCACCCGCGCGAGGTCGGCCATGACCTGCTCCGAAAGCTCCGGGTCGAGACTCGCGACCGGCTCGTCGGCCAGGATCAACGCCGGCTTTTGCGCCACCGCCCGGGCAATCGCCACGCGTTGCTTTTCGCCGCCGGAGAGGCGGTCAGCGCGTTGCTTCGCCCGGTGCAGCATGTTGACGCGCTCCAGGCTGCGTACCGCCACTTCTCGCTGCTCGCGGTTGAAGTAGAACAGCAGGCTGCCCGGGCCTTCGCAGCAGGCGAGGCGCCCGCAGAGGACGTTGGTGATAACAGACAGGCGTTCAACCAGGTTGTATTCCTGCCAGATGAAGCCGATGCGTTGCTGCAGCGCCCGCAGCGCCGGGCCGGAGAGCTGTGCCACGTCCTGTCCGTCCAGCACCACGGAGCCTGCGGTCGGGCGTTCCAGGCCGTTGATGCAGCGCAGCAGGGTCGACTTGCCGGCGCCGGAACGGCCAACGACCGCGACGATTTCGCCGCGGCCGACGGTCAGGTTGACGGACTTGAGCGCCTCATATCCGTTGGGATAGACGAGCCTCAGGTTCTTGATCTCGAGCAAGGGCCACCTCCTAGCGAGTTCGCCCTCAAACTAGGCGCGGCGCTTTATCGAGGAATTAACGGGCGTTAGCGAGCGGTTAACCTTCCTGATCTAATTTGGGCGCATGAGTGAAACAATTTCAGTCGCAACACAAGATGGCATCCTCTCCCGAGTCCGTTACCGGCCCGCGGGCTTTAACCCGGTCGAAGCGCGCATCGCCGCCGCGGTCCTCGAAGATCCCACCCGTGTCGCTCGCGAATCGATCGTCAGTTTTGCCCGGCGTCTGTCGGTCAGCACCGGCTCCATCGTGCGCTTCGCCAAGCTCCTGGGCCTGACCGGCTACTACGACCTCAAGCTCGCGATCGCGGCGGAGACGGCGCTGGAGCGCAATGCGGTGCAGGAGCAGGCCGGCGTCTCACGCTTCCGCGCCAGCATGGATGAGCAGATCCGCGCCATCGCCCTCGCTATCGAAGAGATTGACCCCACGAGCATCGATGAGGCGGCCTTTGTGCTCACCCGCGCCCGCCGCGTCGACATCGCCGCGACCGGAGCATCGATTGCGATGGCGCAGTCGCTGCTGTTCTCGCTGACCTTGATGGGACTGCACGTCCGGCTCCTGGGCGACGCTTCGGAGCAAGGCGCGGCGGCGGCCTTCCTCGGCGAGGGCGATTGCCTGATCGCGATCTCGGTCAGCGGACGCACGCGGCCGATCGTCGATGCCGCCTCGCGCGCAGCCGACGCCGGCGCGACGGTCATCGCCATGACCTGCAACGCCCGCTCGCCGATTCTCAAGCAGGCGACGATTCAGCTAGTGGTGGACGCCCAGAAGGGCAAGTTCGACGCCGAGTGGCCACTACGCACCGCGCTGGGGGC
>DATDOP010000242.1:0-3160 GCA_035293185.1 Dehalococcoidia bacterium
AGATGGCGGGCAGGCAGCGCGTCACGGCCTGTTTCTTCGGCGAGGGCGCCGCCGCCGAGGGCGAGTTCCACGAGTCGATGAACCTGGCCAAGCTCTGGGGGCTGCCGGTGCTGTTCATCTGCGAGAACAACCTCTACGCGATGGGAACAGCGCTGAGCGTCACGCATTCGGTCACCGATATCGCCTTCAAGGGCCAGGCTTACGGTGTCCCCGGGCAGGCGGTGGACGGGATGGACGTCGTGGCTGTGGAATCGGCGACGAAGCTGGCGGCTGAGAGGATCAGGAAGGGCGGCGGCCCGGAGCTTCTCGAGATGCGGACCTACCGCTTCCGCGGGCACTCGCTGGCAGACCCGGAGCTGTACCGATCGAAGGAGGAGGTGCAGCGCTGGATGGAGCGCGACCCGATCCCGGCCTTCGAAAAGCGCCTGCGCGATACCGGACAGCTCACGCAAGCCGGCCGGGACGAGATTGAGGAGGACGTGAAACGGGAGGTCGAGGCGGCCGTCGAGTTCGCGGAGGCCGGGCCCTGGGAAGCGATCGAGGACCTGACCAGGTACGTGAGCAGCCGATGACGCTGATGACCTATCGCGAGGCGATCCGTTCCGCGCTGCGGGATGCTCTGCGAAGCGACCCGAGGGTGTTCCTCATGGGCGAAGACATCGGCCGCTACGGCGGCGCCTTCGCCGTAAGCCATGGGCTGCTGGAGGAGTTCGGTCCGGAACGGATCCGCGACACGCCTTTGATGGAGTCGACTTTTCTCGGAGCGGGCATCGGTGCAGCGCTCAATGGTATGCGGCCGATCGTAGAAATCATGACGATCAACTTCAGCATGTTGGCGATGGACCAGGTGCTGAACAACGCGGCGACCTTGCGCTACATGTCCGGCGGGCAGGTGAACATACCGCTGGTGGTGCGCATGGCGACAGGCGGCGGCCGGCAGATGGCAGCGCAGCACTCCCACAGCCTGGAGGGCTGGTACGCGCACATCCCCGGCATCTCCGTGCTGACGCCTGCCACGGTCGCCGATGCACGGGGCATGCTGCTGGCGGCGCTTGAGGAGCCAGACCCGGTGTTCGTTATGGAGCACGCCACGCTCTACCCGCTCGAAGGCGAGGTCGACGAGACGAGTGGGGCCTGCGACATCCGCAAGGCCGCCGTGAGGCGAGAGGGCGGTCACGTTTCACTGATCACTTATGGCGCTTGCCTCTGGAAGGCCTTGACCGCGGCAGAGCGGCTGGCGGAGAAAGGGATCGAGGCGGAGGTGGTGGATCTGCGCACACTGCGTCCCCTGGACAGCGAGACCTTGCTGGCATCGGTGGCGAAGACGCGCGGCGCGGTGATTATCGAGGAGGCCTGGAAGACCGGCGGCTTCGCGGCCGAGGTTTCGGCGCAGATAATGGAGAACGTGTTCGACCTGCTCGATTGGCCTGTACAGCGCGTCTGCGGCGCGGAAGTGCCCGCCCCGTACGCCAAGCACATGGAAGACGCGTCGCTGCCTCAGGTCGAGGACATCGTCGAGGCGGTGGAGGCACAGCTCCTCTAGATGGCCGACTTCGTGATGCCCGTGCTCGGCGCCGACATGAAGGCCGGAGAGCTGGTCGCCTGGCTGAAGCAGCCCGGCGACGAGATCCGGCGGGGCGACGTGATCGCCGAGGTCGAGACCGACAAGGCGGTCATCGAGATCGAGTCGATGTTCAGTGGGACGATCGAGAAGCTGCTGCTGGAGCCGGGTGACAAGGTACCCGTAGGCTCCGTCATGGCAACCATCCACGCCGAGGGCGCAGAACCAACAATCGCACCGGTTGCTGTGCAGGCCGCTCCTCCACCCCAGGGAGGGCGGAGGCCGCGTGGCAAGGGTCCGGCGTCTGTCGCTGCCGGAGGCCGGCTGCGCATCTCGCCGGTGGCCCAGCAGCTCGCGGCGGAGAAGGGCATAGACCTTTCGAGCGTGACCGGTAGCGGCCCCGGCGGCAGGATCATGGTCCGGGACGTCGAGGAGGCGGTTGCGGCGCGAGAGGCAGTTGCGCCGTCGCCTCCAGCCGTCGCCGATCGATCAGTGCGCATGCGGCAGAGCATCGCGGCGGCGATGAGCCGTTCGCACCGGGAGATACCGCACTTCCACGTGCAGAGTGTGATCGATCTGAGCCGCACCATCGCCTGGATGACGGAAGAGAACACGCGCCGCCCCGTGGCGCAGCGTCTGATCTACGGCGTTTTGCTGGTAAAGGCGGCAGCGCTGGCGCTGAGGAAGGTGCCCGACCTCAACGCGGTGTGGGCGGAGGACCACGTCGAGCTGAAGCCAGCAATCCACGTCGGCGTAGCCATTTCCCTGCCGGGGGGAGGCCTGGTCTCGCCGGCGATCCACGACACCGACAAGCTTTCGCTGGGCGACCTGATGGCGCAGTTCCGGGACCTGGTGCAGCGTGCCCGCGCCGGACGGCTGCGCAGCTCCGAGCTATCGGATTCGACGGTCACGGTGACCAGCCTGGGAGAGCAGGGCGCGGAGAGCGTCTTCGGCCTGATCAACCCGCCGCAGGTCGCCCTCGTGGGCTTCGGACGGCTCACGGAGAGGCCATGGGTTACGGACGGACGCATCGAAGCGCGCAGGGTGGTCCACGCCTCGCTGGCCGGCGACCACCGCGCGGTGGACGGCTACCGCGGCAGCGTCTACCTGGCGGAGCTGGACCGGCTGCTGCAGGAGCCTGAGAGCCTGTGAAAGACGAGCAGGTACGCGAGAAAGTGCTCGGCATCCTGGCGAGGCTGGCGCCGGAGATGGACGTCCACACTCTGAAACCGGATGTGCGTCTTCGCGATCAGATGGACATCGATTCGATGGACTTCCTCAACTTCCTCATCGGTGTCGACGCAGAGATCGGCGTAGACATCCCGGAGGCCGACTACCCGAAGCTCGCCACCCTGAACTCCATCTACAGCTACCTGCGGGAGCGGTTGCCGGCGAGGGGCTAGGCGACGCGGCGGTTTGGGCCGAAGGGCCTATCCCATCGATGCCTGCAGATATGAAGGTCTATCCGAATGAGGCCTGCGTCCCCGGCTGCGCACCCGTGGCAGTCAACACGCCCCGTACTCCGCTCGCCACCTGCACGGTTTCGTCGATGTCGACAAAAGCTCGATAAGTACGGGTCAATTCTCAGATCAGAGGATT
>DATDOP010000243.1:0-2821 GCA_035293185.1 Dehalococcoidia bacterium
TCGCCGCCTTCGCCCACGCTGACTACGACGAGGCGATTCGGCAGATCGAACCGATTGCCGGCGACATCGTGCGCCTCGGCGGCAGCCACGCCCAGCGCGAGGTCTTCGAAGACACGCTGCTCGGCGCGTACCTGCGCGGCGGCCGCTTCGACAAAGCAGAGTCGATGCTGCGCGACCGCCTCGCCCGCCGCGCCTCCGCCCGCGACCTCCTGCGCCTGGCCGAAGTACACCAGGCCACGGCCCGTCCCACCGAAATGACCGCCAGCCTCCAGCAAGCCAAAGCCCTCTGGCCCACCGCCGAAGCCGAGAACCCGGAGCAAGAGCGCCTGCGAACGCTGGAGGCCATGCGCAGCGCTTGATGCATGCAAGTGCGCGTCGATCGGCACGTCATGCCCACCGGCGCGGATGTCTCGCCCTATAATCACGTCCACGATGGACGCGCCACCAGTCCAGTACGTCACCACCAGCGATGGCTTAACATCGCCTATTGCGTGACCGGCGATGGCCCGCCCTTCGTCTGGATGCCCTCCGAGATAAACCACCTCCGTGTTGTCTGGACCTCCCCCATTGCAAGCATTCCCTTACGGCAGCTCGCTCAGCGCTTTACTTTGGTCACTTACGACAGCCGCGGCCAGGGAATGTCATCGCGCGGTTTGCCCGAGAACCACGCTATCGAGGATTTCGAGCGCGACCTGGAAGCCGTGATCGATCACCTCCGGCTCGACCGCGTGTTTCTCTGGAGCTATGGATCCTTCAGCTACGTTGCGGCTAGGTTCGCCGTCCGCCATCCCGAGAGAGTCGCCGCCCTCATTCTCTGGAACCCCCTTTGGAAGGGGATGCCGGACAGCTGGCTTCCATTCATTGACATCGCCAGCCGAGACTGGAATCTGTTCCTGATAACTCTCGCCAGGACATTCGTCCCCTTCGCCGATGCGGACGAGACCGCTCGCAGCTTTAGCGAGTCCGTGATTCAGCGGGACTGGCTTACCATAGCCAATGCTCGGAAGAACACGACCTTCGACGGCCTTGTCGGCCGGCTTCTCGTGCCAACACTCGTAATGGCATCGGACGACGGCGTCCGCGACGCGGAGGAAGACGCGCGACGAATCGCTGCCGCCATCCCCGGCGCTCTCCTTGCCTCCTTCCCCCAGTCCTCTGAATCCCTCTACACCCGCGAGTCGCCCTCACCGGTGACGCGTGCCATTGAAGCGTTCGTCAAGGAAATCGCGACCCGGCCCAGTGGGCCCCAACCACCCGCGGCCTCAAGCCACCTATCTAACCTCTCGCCCCGCGAACTCGAGGTCTTGCGCCTCGTCGCCGCCGGTAAGAGCAACCAGCAGATAGCAGATGAACTCGTGATTAGTCTGTTTACCGTCAACCGTCACGTCAGCAACATCTACGCCAAGACCGGCGTCGCCAACCGCGTCGAAGCCACCACCTACGCCGCACGCAACGGGCTTCTCTAAACAGCCCTTCCACTAAACAGCCTTTCCACGGCTTTCGATAGCAATCCACGCCCCCACTGGTTCGTTCTTGCCACGCCGGACCGCTTAAGCGCCCTCTCGCGCTCGTTTTGCTATCCCCAGAATCGTTGATTCCGTCGATGGCAGCCTTTCCGCTTCAGCCCAGACTTTCGTCAAGACAACTGCACAGCAGAAAGGACACAGAAATGAACATCACAATCGGCAACCGCGGCAACTGGAAGATCGGCAGCACCCGTTATGTCGTTGCCCTCGGCGGCGTCTCCATCGCCCTGGGTATTGCCGTCGCTAGCGTCATTTCCCAACCCAGCGCAAGTCCAAACGCAGACCTCCACCCCGGCACCGCCGTTCAGGTGCAGCCCTTCACCGCCGTCGAGTACGCTGGCGTAGGTCTCGCGTACGTGGCGCCCTCGACAGGCCGGGAGGCGGTCGTCGACAACGCCGCTTACTTCAACGGCATGACCCTGGCTTACGAGACCGCAAAGCCCAACGCCTTCGCACCCGCCGTCGCAGATGTCGCCACCGACGTCAACGCAGCCTTCGAGGCCATGACCCTGGCCTACGAAACCGCCCGGCTCAGCTCACCCCGCTAGACGCACGACCGCCTGTGAGCGCTAGAGGCCGGGCTAACCCCCGGCCTCGATGTTTGCCCTCGCGACCTCAGCGTCGCCCCGCGACCACAGCGCCAGCCCCACCGACGCCACCACGATCAGCCCTCCAATGCCCACCAGCGCCGCCCGCTCGCTCGTCGCGTCCGCGAAGAGGCCCAGCCCCAGCCCGAACAGGTTGTTCAGCGCCCAACCGATGTTCGTCAGCGCCATCACCCGTCCGAAGTACACCGGCGTCGTCGCGCGCAGGATCGCCGCCATCACCAGCGTCTGAAACGCCCCGGCAAACGCCCCCACGACCACAATCGCCGCCACGCCCGCCGCGAAGTTCGGCATCAGGCCCAGCAACGACACGCTGGCGCCCAGCCCCAGGCTGCTCACGAACAAATAACGCTTGATCGACGGCGAGCCCGACTTCGACGCCACCGTCAGCCCCGCCGCCAGCCCGCCGACCGCGTGCATGCCGAACATGATCCCGAATCCCGCGTCGCCCGCGCCCAGCACGTCCTTCGCGTACGCCGGCAGCACCACCATGATCGAAAAGCCCAGCAGGATAACGATGATGAAGGTCAGCATCACCTCTTTCAGGCGCCTGTTCTCGAAGACGTGCGCCACGCCGAGCCGCATCTCGCTCAACATGCTGCCTCGCCTGACCGCGTGATGCGTCAAGATCGCCCGCGGCGTCATCGCGATGCAGATCACGGCCGGCACGATGATCGCCGCGACCACCAG
>DATDOP010000244.1:0-3774 GCA_035293185.1 Dehalococcoidia bacterium
ACCGGTACCTCTGTGAGCAGCGTGTAGTAGTTCACCATCAGGCTGTCGGGGATCGACATCAGCTTGCCGTACATCTCGGCCGGCGCCTCGTCCATGCTGATCGAGTTGCCCACCGACTTCGACATCTTCAGGTGGCCATCCGTACCGGCGAGCAGCGGCGTGCAGACCGCGATCAGCGGCGGTTCGTTCTTCGCCTGCTGCAGCTTGCGGCCGGCCAGGATGTTGAACAGCTGATCGATGCCGCCCACCTGCACGTCCGTCTTCATGTGGTAGGCGTCATAGGCCTGCATCAGCGCGTAGATGAACTCGTGGATGTACAGCGGCCGCTGCTCTTCCATGCGCTTCTTGAAGGTCTCGTGCGCCAGGAACTCGGCGACCGTGAAATTGGCGGCGATGTTCACCAGGTCTTCCAGCGTCAGCGGCGTCAGCCAATCGCCGTTGCGCGCGATTTTCGTCTGCTGCGGGTCGAGAATGCGGTAAGCCTGGTCCAGCCAGGATCGGGCGTTGGCTTCGACATCCTCCAGCGTCAGCTGCTGTCTGGCCGCCGCCTTGTCCGTCGGGTCGCCGATGCGCGCCGTCATCGTGCCGATGAGGAACGTGACTTCGTGGCCGAAGCGCTGAAACTGACGCAGCTTGAGCATGCCCACCACGTTGCCCAGCGTGAGGCCGGTGAACGTGGGGTCGAAGCCCTGGTAAACGCGCAGCGGCCGGCCGAGCTTGAGGCGCTCGCGCAGGTCGTGCTCCATGGTGCGCTGGATGTTGGCGTCGCCGTACTCGACGCCGCGCATCAGCACCGCCATCTGCTCGTCGATTGAGACCACGGCGTAAGTATACGGAGCGTTAACTGAAAGCGCCTTGTGTCGCCGAATCGAGCGATGTAGCGTCTGTATGCATCGGTCGCGCGGAATTGCGAGACATGCAGTTGGAGGGGGAACTCAGATGGCTCTTGGTTTCTACTTTTCGCCGGTCTCGATGACCGCCCAGCAATACGACGACGTCATGCGTCAGCTCGACCAGGCGGGCGCGGGAGCACCGAAGGGTCGTACCTATCACTCCTGCTTCGGCAGTGGCGACAAGATGATGGTCTTCGACATTTGGGAGTCTCAGGCCGAGTTTGAAGCATTTGGCGCGACGCTGATGCCGATTCTTCAGAAGACGGGAATCGACGTTGGCCAGCCCGACGTCATGCCCATCCACAACACGCGCGCGGGCTAGGCCAGGGGCTTCTCGAACCAGCCGACGTCCCAGTACTGGCCGAACTTGCGCCCGACGGCGTGCGTTACACCCACGGGCTTGAAGCCGAAGCGCTCGTGGATCGCCACGGACGCCGCGTTGGGCAGCGTGATTCCGGCGATCGCCATGTGTATGTCCTCGGCCGCAATCGCCTCGAACAGCCCGGCGTAAAGCAGGCTGCCGATGCCACGACCAGTGGCGTCCGGGTGGCAGTAGATCGTGGTCTCGATGGTGCTGTCGTAGGCCGCCCGATCCCGATACTCGTGGCTGCCTGCGAAGCCCAGAATCGAGCCGTCCTGCACGGCGACAAGAAGACGGTGCCGGCCGGTCTCCGAGAACTGCTCAAGCCAGCCGCGGCGCTGCTCCACGCTGACGGGTTCGAGGTCGAACGTTATCGGAGTCGTGAGGACGTAGTGGTTGTACAGGTCGGTGAGCTGCTGCAGGTCGTCGGGGCCGGCATAGCGCAGCACGACGCGGTCGATTTCCACAGCCCTTGCCGGGCGCAGGTCAGCCATGGTGGCAGCAGGTTAGCAAACCACCGGCAACGCGGCAGTAATCGTTGATTAAGCTCCGGTTAAGCTTCGACCGCGCCGAGCTTGATTGGCGGCCGGCCTTCGCGCATCGGCTTGCCGTCACCACCGCGGCGCACCGCGATGATCTCGGCCATGATCGATACGGCGATCTCTTCCGGCGTCTCGGCGCCGAGGTCGAAGCCGATCGGCGTGTAGATACGCTCCAGGTCGTCGAGCGCGAAACCCTCTTCAGCCAGGTGACGCAGCACCGTCGACACGCGGCGCTTGCTGCCGATCATGCCGACGTAACCGGCGCCGCGCGGCACGACGGCACGCAGCGCGGTTTCGTCCTGCTTGTGGCCCCGGCTGACCATCACGATGTACGTGTTCCTGCCGATCGGGAAGCCGGCAATCATCTGGTTGAAATCGCCGGCCTTGACGAAATCGGCCATCGGGAAGCGCTCGGCGTTGGCGTACATCTCGCGGTCGTCCATCACCGCGACCGAGAAGCCGGCGTGCGCGCCGATCGTCGCGAGCGAGAGCCCGATGTGCCCGCCGCCGATGATCAGCAACGTGACCGGCGCCTCGATGACTTCGACCATCACCTCGTAGGCGTCCGCGCCACCCTTGGCTTCCAGGCGATGGATGCGGCCAACCTCGGGGCGGTAATAGAGCGCCTGCACCGGTCGCCGCGGGAACTCGTTCATCGCCGCCAGGCAATCCTCGATCAGCGCTTCCTCGAACGCGGCGCCACCGAAGCTTCCCAGGTGGCTGCCGTCGCGGCGCACCAGGAGCTTCGCGCCGGACCCGGGTTCGGCGCGCTCGGGCGCGCCGATGACCGTTGCGACGGCAACCGAGGGCCCTTCGCGGGCGGCGCGCAGGACCTCGGCTGATATCTCTCGCGACAGATCGTTCACGGACTCAAGATTACACGCTGGCGCCGTGGCCGCAATCGGGTTTACAGCCGCCGCCAGGCGGGGATACGCTGCCGAGTAACACCACTACGATCGCAGGTCCAGCCAGAGGAGGCTCCGATGAAGGCGGCAGTGTTTCACGGTCCGCAGCAACCCCTGACCATCGAGGACGTCGAGATCGACCAGCCACGCGGCCGCGAGGTGCTGATCCGCACCGTCGCCAGCGGCGTCTGCCACAGCGACCTCCATTTCGTGGACGGCTTCTACAAGCACCCGGCGCCGGCGATCCTCGGCCACGAAGCCGCGGGCATCGTCGAGGCGGTGGGGGAGCAGGTCGAGGAGTTCGGGCCCGGCGACCACGTGATCTGCTGCCTTTCCGTCTTCTGCGGCCACTGCGATTACTGCCTCACGGGCCGCACCCATCTCTGCAGCAACCGCCCGGTGCGCTCCGCCGACATGCCGCCGCGCCTGAGCTGGAAGGGCGAGCGCGTGCACCAGTTCGCGAACCTCTCCGGCTACGCGGAGAAGATGCTCGTCCACGAAAACGCGGTCGTGAAGATCCGGCCGGACGTGCCGCTGGACCGCGCCGCGCTGGTCGGTTGCGGCGTGACGACGGGCGTCGGCGCCGTGCTCAACACGGCAAGGATCGAGGCGGGCTGCACGGTCGCGGTGTTCGGCGCCGGCGGCGTCGGGCTCAGCGCGATTCAGGGCGCGCGCATCGCCGGAGCGCGCATGATCATCGCCGTCGACGTGCACGAGAACAAGCTGGCAACCGCTCGCGAGCTCGGCGCCACGCACATCGTCGACGCGTCCTCGCGTGACCCGGTGGAAGCGATCCGCGGCATGACCGAAGGCGGCGTCGACTATTCCTTCGAGGCCATCGGCTTGAAGCAGACGGCGGAACAGGCCTTCGATTGCCTGCACGCCGGTGGTACGGCGACGATCATCGGCATGATCCCGCAAGGGCAGAAGATCGAGCTGGAGGGCAGCGTCTTCCTGCGCGAGAAGAAGATCCAGGGCAGCAGCATGGGCTCCAACCGCTTCAAGGTTGACATGCCGCACTACATCGACCTCTACCTGCAGGGCCGCCTCAAGCTGGACGAGATGATCACGCG
>DATDOP010000245.1:0-4495 GCA_035293185.1 Dehalococcoidia bacterium
GACGGGATGAAGCTCGCTTACGCGATCGCCGGCGATGGCGATGTGGTTGTCAACTTGCCCTTCCACTTCAATCACGTGACGCGGCGCTGGAGCGGCCCTTTGTGGTTCCGAGGCGTCGCGGAGCATTTCCGGGTGGTGCACTACGACAGCCGGGGTCAGGGCCTGTCGACGCGCGGGCTGCCCGGTGAAGTGACCGTGGACGACTATCGGAGGGACCTCGACGCTGTTATTGAGGCTGCAGGGTTGGACAGATTCGCATTGATGGGTTATGGCGGCTTCGGTCAGGTCGCCGCGCGCTACGCCGCCGACCACCCTGACCGTGTCACGGCCCTGATCATGATCTGCAGTTCCGAGAAATTCGAGGCCCGGAGTCGATCGGCGCACATGGGCATGGCGGAGGAAAACTGGGACCTCTTCCTGGAACTGCAAACCCGGAAGTTCGCGCCCGACATCGCGCAACGAATTGTCTCCTTCATGAAGGAGGCCACCGGGCAGGCCGACTATCTGCAGATGGTCCAGGCGTTCATCCGAGGCCCGAGCATCAGCGACATCGTGCCGAAGTTGAGCATACCGGCGCTTCTGCTCCATTCACTGGACCAGCACTGGCTCCCTCCGGCCGAGGGAGCGAAACTCGCCGGACGACTTGCAAACGCGCGGATCCTCTTCACGGACGGGGACGTCGAGCCGGATGACCGTCAAGCAGTGCCAGCCATCATCGACTTCCTCAAGGGTCTGCCGGCCCCGGCGATTGGGCCGCAACCCCGAGGGCAAACCGCCTCCCACGAGGAGCTTTCTGTGCGCCAGGGAGAGGTGCTGCGGCTAATCTCCCAGGGCAAGACGACGAGGGAAGTGGCTGAGCAACTGGTCCTCAGCGAACGCACGGTTGAGCGCCACATCGCCGGCCTGTACGCGAAGATCGGCGCCCGCAATCGCTCGGAGGCTACCGCGTTCCATCTCAGCAGATTGGCTTCCCGGGAACCTGCGCTGGCGGAAAGCACCCAATCCCCACGCTCATAACCAGCCCCTAACTTGGGTGCTTCTCCGGAAGCCTCGCCTCTCTCCAAGCCCTAACTTCAAACCGCGGTGCCTGGTGCTTTCAATCCGGCGCCGCCGTGCTGGCGAAGCCGGCCGCTGTCTTCTTGTACGGATGGCGGCCGGCACGTCACGCGGTGGCCGGTGGCGAGCGGACCGGGCGGACAAGACCGCGAATCTGTATTCGCTTCTGTGTAAGGGAGGTAGACATGAAACGCGCATCGCTTTTGCGCATCGCGGTCTTCGGTAGTCTGGCAGGCCTGGCGTGGGCGACGCTCACGCTGGGGTCGGCCTTGTCGGCGGGCTGGGGCGCGCCGGTCAGAGTGGAATCGATAGCCGGTACGAGCCCGGACTTCAACTACAGCGGCCTGGATGGCTGCCCGATGGAGTCGCCGGATGGGCTCAGCTTCTACATGGCGTCCGATCGCCCCGGCGGCCAGGGCGGCATCGACATCTGGAGGGCGACTCGTAGTAGCACCAGCGCCCCGTGGGGGGCGCCGGCGAACCTCGGCGCGCCGGTGAACTCAAGCGCCGACGACTTCTGTCCGACGCCGGTGCCCGACGGCCGCCTCTTCTTCGTCAGCGCCCGCGCCGGCGGCTGTGGCGGGCCGGACCTGTACGTGACGCAGCCGGCGAGCGGTGGAGGCTGGAGTGAGCCAAAGAACCTCGGCTGCCAGGCCAACAGCCCCGCGCCGGAGTTCAGCCCTTCGCTGGTGGACATGGGGCCCAACGACGTCGTGCTGTTTTTCTCGAGTGCCAGGCCAGGAGGCTTCGCGGCCGACGCTGAAGGCGCCGTGGCGGACCAGGACGTCTACTACAGCCGCGCCTTGCCGGACGGGAGCTTCGGCCACGCGATCCTGGTGGACGGCGTGAACTCGGCGGTCGATGACGCGCGACCGAACGTGCGGCTGGACGGGCTGGAGATGGTCTTCGACTCGCCGCGACCCGGCGGCCAGGGTGCAACGGACATCTGGGTTTCGTCACGGACGGGCGTCAAGTCTGCGTGGTCGGCGCCGGTCAACCCGGGCGCGCCGATCAACTCGGCTCAGGGCGAAAGCCGGGCGTCGCTGTCGCGCAACGGCGAACGCCTCTACTTCGGCTCCGCGCGTCCCGGCGGCGACGGCGGCAGTGATATCTACGTGGCGACACGGGACGGCGCGATCGCCGGGTCAGCGGCTTCGACGGGGTCCGGCGCGGTGACTCCGCCGAACACCGGTGACGGCGGTTTGGTTGGGGACACCCGCCATCTATCCGCAGCCTTCATCGCGATGGCTGCTTCCGTGTTGCTGCTGCTAGCCCTCGCAGTGGGATTTCGCCCTTCTCAGCGCTAGAAGGGCGTGAGGTGTTGCTCAGGCGGGGCCTCCCGGCCAGGGAGGCCCCGCTCCCTGATCAGACCGCTTTGACGCTGTCCATCAGGGCGAAGAAGCCCTCGGTCAGTGTGGGGTGGATGAACATGCGCTTCTGGAACAAGGTCCAGGGCTGATCCGCGAGCATCAGCGTCATCAGCGTCTGCACCAGCTCGCCGCCTTCGGGGCCGAGGATGGCGGCGCCGAGGATGCGGTCGTTCTCGGCGTTGATCACGACCTTCATCAGTCCCCGCGTCTCCGAGCGCTCGATGGCGCGCGCGACCCAGGCCATCGGTATCGAGCCGACCTTGAGCGGGTAGCCTGCAGCCCGCGCCTCTTTCTCAGACAGACCCACCCGTCCCAGCTCCGGGTCCGTGTACAGCGTGTAGGGCAGGATGCGGCCGTCGATGCTGCGGTCCTTGCCGTCGATCAGGTTGTCGTAGATGACCAGGAAGTCGTCGTAGGAGACGTGGGTGAAGGCGGGACCGCCCTTGACGTCGCCGATCACCCAGATGCCGGGAACGTTGGTTTCCAGGCGCCCGTTGTGCTTGATGAAGCCGGCCTCGCCGGTCTCAACGTCGGCCTTGTCGAGGCCGAGGCCGTCGGAGTTCGGCTGCTGGCCGATGGCGACGAGCAGGTGGCTGCCGGAGAGCGTGCGCGTGCTGCCGTCCCTGGCTTCGATGATGAGGTCGATGCCTGAGGGCGCCTTGGCAACCGCGGTGGTCTTGCAGCCAAGGTGGAACGAGAGGCCTTCGGCCTCTAGCGCCTCTTGTAGCGACTGCGCGACCTCCTCGTCCTCGCGCGGCGTGATCTGACCGTTGATCTCGACGACGGAGACCTGAGCGCCGAAGCGGCGGAACATCTGCCCGAATTCGAGGCCGAGGTAGTTGCCGCCGAGGACGAGCAGGTGCCGCGGCACCTCGGCCAGGTCCATGATGTTGCGGTTCGTCAGGTAATCGACCGTGTCGAGGCCGGGTATGGGCGGGATGCGGGGACGCAGGCCGGTGTTGATGAAGATGCGCTCGCTGGTCAGCGCCTCGCCGTTGACGTCGAGCTCGTGGGGGCTGGTGAAGCGCGCGTGGCCGTGGTGCAGGTCGAGCGTCGGGCGGCGGTCGATGTGTCCTTGCTGGCCGTCGCGCCACTGCTTGACCATGGCGTCCTTGCGGGCGACCACCGCGGCCATGTCGATTGTGACGTCAGCGGAGTGGACGCCGAACTCGGGGCCGCGACGCGCGTAGTGGGCGATGCGGGCGCTGGCGATCATCGTCTTGGTGGGCGTACAGCCGTAGTTGATGCAGGAGCCGCCGAGGTGATCGCGCTCGACGATCGCGACCTTCCGGCCGAGATCGGCGAGCCGATGGGCCAGCGGCGCGCCTCCTTGCCCGGAGCCGATGACGATGGCGTCGTAGTGGGTCATGAAGGGTTCCTTTCGGGGAGACAGCGGGCTGAGACCAGGATAGGGAGGGCGCAGTCACGGCCGCGACGGCGGGCCAGCGAGCGCAGGTTAAGAAGCGCTCAAGTCTTGACGGAGCGATGGCGGCGATGCTTACCCCAGTCGAGGGTCTGCCAGAAGGTTGGCGCCGCAGCGGGGTTAGTCGACCTCTACGGCCTCGACGCGCTCGTCGTAGAAGGCGACGTAGCCGCCGGCGATGCGCATCGCCTCCGGCAGCGCTTGGGGGTAGTACCAGGCGACGTCCTCGTGCAGCTTGCCGTTGAGCTCCAGCGAGTAGTAGGACGCGGTGCCCTTGTAGGGGCAGGCCGTGTGGGTGTCGCTGTCACGCAGGAGGTCCATGCGGACATCGATCTTGGGGATGTAGTAGCGGGTGCGCAGGCCGGTCTCGAACAACAACACGGGGTGTTGGGTGTCGGCGACGGTCTCGCCATCGACGATGACTCTGACGTGACGCGTGCTGGGGATGCAGTCGACGCGCTTGTAGGGGTCGCGCGGGTGGCGGAAGATCTCCTCCGCCTCCTCGAACCAGTGGTCGATGGCGTCCCAGGCGAAGGCGACGTAGCCGCGCAGGTCCGGCGCGTCGCCGCGATCGACGTCTGCGGACGCGAAGGGCTCGCCGAAGCTCCAGGCGGCGCTTTCGCTGATGCGGTCGCCGAGCTTGAGG
>DATDOP010000246.1:0-3067 GCA_035293185.1 Dehalococcoidia bacterium
GAGCTCGTTGACCGAGAGGAAGACGTCGGCGGCGTGGAGGTAGCGCGCCACCTCTGGTTGGGGGACAGCGCCCACGAAGGTGACGCGCGCGTCGAGGTTGAGGTCGCGGGTTTGGCGCTGGAGGTTGCCGCGCTCCTCACCGTCGCCGACGACGAGGAGACGCGCCTCGACGCCCTGGTCGCGCAGCAGAGCTACGGCGTCGATGGCGCGGTCGACGCGCTTCCAGCGGGCGAGGCGCGTCGCGGTGACGAGGACGAAGTCGTCATCTGCCAGGCCGAGCTCGGGGCGTGTCGCATGGACGCCGTTGGTCGTCTCAGCCGTCAGGGGGACGTCGAGGCCGTTGCGCCAGAAGCGCAGCTTGCCCTGGGCAGCCGGGTTCAGCGTCTGCAGCACCTCGTCGCCGCGGGTGCCGTCGTCTGTCATGACGTAGAGGTCAGCCGGCGTCTTGAGGGCGCGCACCTCTTCGAACTTGCGCAGCAGGCTCTGCGGCCGGTGCAGATAGGGGTACATCACCGTGCCCTGGAATCGGGTGACGAGCGGCAGCGGATGCTTGGCGCGAACGCGGCGCTGCGCAAGCACGCCGTGCACTTCGTAGCCGTAGAGGACGTCGAAGGACTGCTCCTGGAAGAGGCGCTCGGCGCGGCGGGCGGCGAGCATGGGGAAGAGATTGGCGAATCGCAGCTTCTGGTCCGCCTTGCGCGCGATCGCCGGCAGCGGCAGCCGCGACTCGGCGACGGACGGCAGGTTGAAGAGGTGGTAGGTCACGTCTGAGATCTGGGGCGGTGGCTGGGACGGGGCGCCGTGGTGGTGGTTGGCACCGATGGTTGGGGCGATGAAATCGACGTGATGACCGCGCTTGCCGTAGCCCTCCAGCGTCTTGAACAGGGAGGCGGCGCCACCCTGGCCGGAGAGGCCCCAGACCTCCAGTGCGCTGATCATCAGGATGCGAAGCGAAGGCATGCGATTTATGGCGCTAGTCTACTTGAACATGGGGGTGCTTCTACGTTGAAAGATGGGGCTCTGCCCCAAACCCCGCTGAAGACGGCGCCTGAGGCGTTCGGCGCTGAGATGGGGCTCTGCCCCAAACCCCGCTGAAGGGGGTCCTAAGGCGTCTGGCGAGTTGATGTGAAGATGGGGGCTCTTCTGCTTTGAAAGATGGGGCTCTGCCCCAAACCCCGCTAAAGGGGGTCCTAAGGCGTCTGGCGAGTTGATGTGAAGATGGGGGCTCTGCCCTAACCTGCGCTAAAGGGTCGCAGGATGCGTTGGTTAGCCAGACGAAGGTTGAATGAGAGACTGCTAAACTCGTAACATACCTATCTGAATCAAAGCCTCCGGGGTGTAGCTCAGCCAGGCTAGAGCGCACGGTTCGGGACCGTGAGGTCGGCAGTTCAAATCTGCCCACCCCGACCAGAAATACAGAGATAGAAAGGCGTCCCGCCCACGTCTATCGTGTTCCGAGATACAAGAGGTGTCCAGAAATGAACTCACCTGGCGAAGGTGAAGAGGACGCACGTCTCAAGCGACCGGGTGCCGAGCAGGCAATTCAGCTGGCGCTCGAAAGCAAGTGGGAAGAAGCAACCTCTCTCAACAAAGCAATCCTCGAAGCGCAGCCCAACGACGTAGACACGTGGAATCGTCTGGGCAAGTCGCTGCTGGAGCTCGGCCGCTACCGCGAGGCCCACGAGGCCTACGGCAAGTCGCTGGAGCTAGACCCCGTTAACTCGATCGCGAAACGCAACCTTGATCGGCTCGCAGGGTTGCAAGACACAGAGGCGCCGCGTCGCGAGGGCGTGGCCAAGGTGGCGCAGGACCTGTTCATCGAAGAGGTGGGCAAGTCCGGCTCGACGATCCTGCGCAACACGCCGCGCGAGACGCTGGCGACGCTGACGGCGGGCGACGAGGTGTATCTGCGCCCCGAGACGGACTCGCTGCAGATCGCCAACGTCAACGGCGACGTGCTCGGGTCCGTGGAGCCGAAGCTGGGCCTGCGGCTGATGCGCCTGATCCAGGGCGGCAACCAGTACGCCGCCGCCGTGAAGAGCCTCTCGGACACGGACGTCGAGGTGATCATCAAGGAGACGTTTCGCGACCCATCGCAGACCCGCCTTTCGTTCCCGGCTACGGGCGGGGCCGAAGGCGTGCGTCCCTACATCAAGGAGTCGCTGCTGCGCCTGGGCGCGGACGACGATGACGACGACGGCCTGCTGGACGACGACACCGAGCGGGAAGACTGGGACAGCGAGCCCGATGCCGGCGACGGTACGGTGAGCCTCTCCGGCCTGGCCGACGTGGACGCCGAGGAGGAAGAAGAGGAAGAGTAGGTTCGCGGCAACAGGCAACAGGCAACCAAGGAGAGCGCTGTCGAAAGAGGCGCTCTTTTTCTTGCCTTAGACTGACTCCATGACTGGAGCGGCGCGAATTGCGGTGGCGCGCTGGGAGGACATCCCGGGCGAGCGCCTGCACAACTACTGGGACCGCGTGCGCGAAGCCGGCCTGGAGCCGGTGGACGTGAGCAGCGCCGCAGGGGCCGCGATGGCGGGATATGCGGGCCTGCTGCTGACGGGCGGGGTCGACGTGGATCCGGCGCTGTACGGCGAGGCGCTGCATCCGGAAACCGAGGAGGTCAACCGCGCGCGGGACGAGTTCGAGCTGACGCTGCTGCGCCAGGCGCTGGACGCCGGCCTGCCGGTGCTGGCGATCTGCCGCGGCCATCAGCTGCTGAACGTCTGCTTCGGCGGCAGCCTGCTGCAGCACGTGGATGGCGATGGGCACCGCTGGCACGAAGACGAGCCGGTGACGTCGAGCTGGCATGACGTCGAGATCAAAGACGGCTCGAAGCTGAGGGAGATCTATGGCGCCGGCCGGATCGTGGTCAACTCGAGGCACCATCAGGCGGTGACGCGGGAGCAAGTCGCGCTGGGGCTGACGTGTACGGCGGTCAGCCCTGATGGGTTGGTCGAGGGACTGGAGAGCCCGGCGCACCGCTGGGTAGTGGGCGTGCAGTGGCACCCGGAGCGTCCCGAGCCGGAGACGCCGGGCTTCGCGGAGGCGAGCCGGAAGCTGTGGG
>DATDOP010000247.1:0-2818 GCA_035293185.1 Dehalococcoidia bacterium
GGACCCCGCAACAAGGAGCAGCCGCAATGCACAGGTCTTCCGGTGGGGACCACCTTCAGCAAATCGAAGCGTTCGTCGACCAGGGCTTCGTGGACGAGGTCGTAGGTCTGGTCAAGACGGGCAAGGAAGCGTCCGTCTATCTCTGCCGCGCCGGCCCGGCCGCGGGCTGTGAGTTTGTAGCGGCGAAGGTTTATCGCGCCGCGCAATATCGATTCAAGAACGACGCGGTGTATCAGGAGGCCCGGGCGCGCGAGCTTGGCCTCAGCGGCCGAGCCTTGCGGGCGTTCAACAACCGGCATGACAGCTCGATGGGGCGGGCAGTGCAGTCCGGGACGTGGCGTTCGCGGGAGTACCAGGTGCTGCAGCTGCTGCACGAGTCGTACGCGGACGTGCCGCGGCCGATCGCGGCGGCGGGCGAGGCGATCCTGATGGAGTACTTCGGTGACGAGGACGAGGCGGCGCAGCAACTGAACCGGGTGCGTCTGCCGGAGGAGGACTCGGGACCGTTGTTCCAGCGCGTGATGAACAACATCGAACTGATGCTGGCGCTGAACCTGGTACACGGCGACCTCTCGCCGCACAACGTCCTCTATTGGCAGGGCGAAATGCGGATCATCGACTTCCCGCAGGCGACGGACCCGCGGTTCAATCGCCACGCTCAGGAGCTGCTGGCGCGGGACGTGGCGAACATCGTGCGGTACTTCGCGCAGTACGGCGTGGAGGCGGACGCGGCGGCGTTGAGCCGGGACTTGTGGGGGAGGTTCGTGCGGGCGGAGCTGTGAAAGCGACCAGTGCCACGAGGAGTGAGGCAGCAACGTTATGAGTTCAAAGCGACACGATTCCTTCAACTGGAAGTCCAGGCCGTTTCGGGCACGCCGCGGGACGCAGCCGGCCGATGCGGAGCGGTTTGCAGAGCGCATGGTGGCGCCGCAGTTTCCGCGGGCTGCGCAGTACGACCCGATCTGGGTTTACAGCCATTCAATGGGACCCAACGTCCTCTGGCTGACTGAGTGGTTGAGCCAGAATATCGAGCTCTCAGCGGGCATGCGCATACTCGATCTTGGCTGCGGCACAGCGGTATCGTCGATCTTCCTTGCCCGCGAATTCGGCGTCTCGGTCTGTGCGGCGGAGCTTTGGGTGGCGCCACACGACAACTGGGAGCGTGTGATGGAGGCAGATCTTGCTTCGGGAGTCTTCCCGATGCATGCCGAAGCTCACTCACTGCCTTTCGCTCACAGCTACTTCGACGCAATCGTCAGCGTCGATGCCTACCACTACTTTGGCACGGACGAGCGCTACCTGCCTTACGTTGCGCGCTTCGTGCGTCCTGGAGGCACGCTGGCCATCGTCGTGCCGGGCAACGCCGTTGACCCGGAGGAGATGCCGCCGGACCAGAGGTCAGAGTTCTTCAAGGGAGACGCCGCCGCAGACTTCTTCACGTTCCGCAGCGCCGTCTGGTGGAAGCGTTTCTGGTCCCGGTCCGGAGCTGTCAACTCAGTGGAGGCTCGGATGCTCGAGAATGGCCATGAGCTCTGGCTGCGTTGGTCCGACGCCGGAGCCGCCTGGCAAGGAGGCCGCCTTGAAGATGCCGCAGACGCGCCGATGCTACTTCCCGCATCGGGACGCGGCCTTGGATTCACATTGGTGATCGCGCACCGGCCCGAGTAGGCGGGAGCCAGGCATGACCGGCTTCCCGCTACCGACGAGTCATCAGTCTGAGAGGACGATCGAGTAGTAGTGCGTGCCGGCGGCGCTGGTGGCGACGCCGACGCCGACGCGGTGGAAGCCGGGTTTGAGGATGTTGGCGCGGTGGGCGGGGCTGGCCATGTACTCGCTCATGGCGACGGAGTCTGCCTGGAACGGGGCGTAATCGTTGAAGTGGATGTTCTCGGTGGCGTCCAGCCAGGGGTAGTTGGCGTCCGCGAACAGGTCGTAAATATTGTCGCCGTTGGGGGCGTAGTGGGAGAAGAGGTCGTTGGCGGCCATGATCTGGGCCCGGGAGCGCGCGATCGTCTGGAGGGTGGAGTCGGTGGTCAGGGGGGCGATGTTGCGGGAGGCGCGCTCGGCGTTGTGGGCGTCGAAGAGGGCCTGCTCGCGGGAGCTGAGGGTTGACGAGCCGGTGATGGCGCCGCCGGACGTGGGGGTGGATGGGGCGTTTGGGGTGGAAGTGGGAGATGGCGACGGCGCCGGCGTGGGGCTGGGCGTCGGGGTGCCAGTTGGGGCGGTGGTGGGCGGCATGGGCGTCGCGGTGGGGACGGCGATCGTGGGGGCGGGGGGCTGGGTGGGGGTGGGGCCCTCGGCGACGCGGGTGGGCTCAGGCGCTTTGGTGACGACGATGACGCGGTCGGCGTTGGCGGAGGAGGCGTCTTCGCCGGCGCCGGCGGTCGTGGTGGGGCTGTCCGAGTTGCAGCCAAGGGTGAGCGTCGCGAGGACTAAGAGCAGAGCCGTCAGGAAGACGTTGGGGCGCCGCACCCTCTCCCTAGCCCTGCCTTCGACGGGGCTCAGGACAGGCTCCCTCCCGCGGGAGAGGGGACTGCCTCCTTCAGGGGACAAGGCTGGTGATGTTGTCTACGTCTTCGAGGGCCCAGAGACGGTCGAGGAGGCTTTGCGCGGCGGCGGCGCCGAGGGTGGGGGTGGCGAGGGTGAGGAACTTGTCGTTGAGGCGGTCGTCGGTCATCGGGTTTTCGGGGGAGCCGGTGGCGTGCTCGACCGTGTGCTCGAGGACGCTGCCGTCTTTCATGGTCAGGCGCAGGGTTACCTGGTCCTCACCCTTCGAGTGGTCGATGGTGAACTTGACCTTGCGGCGCAGGGCGGCGAG